>SVKR01000061.1 GCA_015068365.1 Oscillospiraceae bacterium | reverse complement strand
GGGGGGATCCCGGTGCTGGCCCATCCCTGCTATGGCGACGGGGATCAGCTCATTCTCGGCGACGAGCTGGAGCAGCGCGTCGTGCGGCTGATGGGCTTCGGCCTGCAGGGGCTGGAGGGCTTTTATTCCGGCTTTACGGCGGTGCTGCGCGATCAGGTCCTGCACCTTGCGCAAAAGCATTCGCTCTATGTAACCGCAGGAAGCGATTATCACGGAAGCAACAAGCTGGTTTCCCTGGCTGACACAGGGATGGGGCAGGAGACAGGCCTTCCGGACGGACTGAAACGGTTTTTGGAGCAGATCTGAGTGCGAGCGACCGGGTTGCGCCGGATCGCGATGCACACTTCAATCTCTGTTGTTTCCGGTATTTTTTAATTAAGTGGAAGAAACTGGTTTGCAATATGCATGGCGTATGCTATAATATGGTTGCGCGCAATCAAAACGTGCGCTGCCGGACTATCGCAAAATCTGAAACGGAGTTTTGAATCAAAAGAGAAATGGAATTAAAGTTTCAACCCTTAAGCAGCTTTCAGGCTGCTGAGCTGCGCCCCTATGTCGCGCTGCGGCATGACCGCTCCTGCGACAGTACGCTTTTGGACACCTATCTTTGGGCAGATTACTATGACCCCTCAGTCGCCGTGATCGAGGGCGAGGCGATGCTGCTCTGCCTGCGATCGGAAAACGCCAGCTTTGCCGCCATGCCGTATTGCAGGGAAGCGGATCTGAAGCGGAACTTTGACCGGCTGAAGGACTACTTCAACGGTGTTCTGCATAGCCCGCTGAGGTTCTGGCTGGCGGATGAGGAGAGCGTGCAGGTCCTTGGTCTGCAAAGCGATCCGGACTATATTGTACGCGAGCAGAGCGATCTGAAGGACTATCTCTATGACGGCGAGGCGCTGCGCACGCTGTCGGGCAAGCTGTACCATAAAAAGCTGAATCTGATCCACAAGTTCTCCCGCCTCTATGAAGGCCGCTGGGAATACAGGGCATTGGACGCCTCCGCGGCGGATATGGTGGTGGAGTTTCTGGACCGCTGGTTCGCGCAGCGGGAGATGGATGAATCTCTGACGGCGGAGCGGGACGGCATCCTCTATGTGCTGCGGCACAGCGCGCTGATGGATTTCCGCATGGGCGGCATTTTGATCGACGGAACGCTGGAGGCTCTGTCCATCGGCTCGGAAAACGCGCTGGAGCGCATGGCGATCATCAGCGTGGAGAAGGCCAACCCGGAGATCCCGGGGCTCTATCAGCTCATCAATCAGCAGTTCCTGCTCCATGCGTTCCCAAACGCGGAGCTGGTGAACCGGGAGGACGATATGGGGCATGAAGGGCTGCGCCGCGCGAAGGAGAGCTATCACCCCATCGCATTTGAACGGAAATACTACGTTGAGCAAGTCGTATCAAACCATCAGGAATGAAAAAAGGAGGAGCAAAAATGGCGATCAACGCGAAAGATGTCGGCGCCTTCGGCGTCAGCTTCAGCCGGGGCATGGACCAGACCTGGGTGAACATGTACCGGCGGGAACAGGGCTTTCTGGTGGAGTTCTTCCAGAACTTTGAAGACCGGGAGAGCGACGAGGACGATGAGATCATCGACGAGGACACCATAATCAGCTTTGAGCTGGGGGAGAAGGTCATCGCCGCCGCGTTTGAAAACGCGCTTCTGGAGTCCTGGCAGACCCAGTACACGGAGAAGGATGACGGCCCGGACAGCGAGCTGTTCTGGACCATCGACGTGGACGACAACAACGATGCCGACCTGCTGCTGCTCTCCGGCAACCGTAAGCTGCCACCGGACGACCGGATGACCCCGGTCATTGAAGCGGTCCGCCTGTGCGAAAACCGCTTTATGCGCTGCGTGAAGGAGTGGAAGGAATGAAAGCGGCCGTTCGATATTATTCCCGATCCGGCAACACGAAGGCTGTGGCGGAGGCCATTGCGAAGGCCGCCGGGGTCGAGGCCGTTTCCGTTGACCGGCCCGATGCCGCGCTGAACGAGCCGGCCGACGTGCTGTTTGTCGGCGGCGCACTGTATGCCTACGGTCTCGACAGCCATCTGAAGGACTATCTGAAGACGCTGAAAAAGGACGACGCCGGGAAGGCCGTTGTGTTTTCCACATCCTGGATCTCCCGGCATGCCATTGATCTGATAAAGAAGGGACTGAACGATGCCGGCATCCCGGTGGAAGAAACAACATTCTATGTGAAAAGCAAGCCCGGCGACGCGCAGCTGAACGAAGCTGCAGCATTCGCAAGGTCGTTTTTATGATGGAACGAACGGAAATGCCGGGAAAGTATGACAGCATCCGTCTTTCCAACCAGCTTTGCTTTCCGCTGTATGCCTGCGCGAAAGAGGTCGTGCGGCAATACCGGAAGCCGCTGGAGGCTCTGGGGCTGACCTACACCCAGTATGTGGTGATGATGGTGCTGTGGGAGCACGGCGGCATGACGGAGGGGGAGCTGGGAAAACGGGTGCACCTGGATTCCGGCACGCTTGCCCCGCTGCTGAAGCGCCTGGAAAAGCAGGGCTATCTCCGCCGTGAGCGCCCCGACAGCGATGAGCGCAGGCTCTATCTCTGTCTGACGGAGGCGGGGGAGGCGCTGAAGGACCGGGCCATCGAAGTTCCCAATGCCATGCGCGGGTGCATCGATCTCCCGGAAGAGGAACTGTATCAGTTGAAGTATCTTTTGGACAAAGCGCTGATGCAGATGGACATGGAATAACGCGGAAAGGAGACCACAATGGAAATCAAAGCAGTCAAATTCAGAAAAGACGGATTCTACGGTCAGCCCTTTGTCTTCGGCGGGGAAGAGGGCATGGGACAGTTCGACCCGAACGTCCGCTATCGCGGCAGTTTGCAGAACTATCTGATCGACACCGGCGACGAGGTGATCCTTGTGGACACCGGTCTGCCCGCCGGCACGCCGGAGGAGCAGCCGGACGAGACCAGCCCAATCTATACCGGCAAGGACATCTGCAGCTATATGGAGGCGTTTGCCGCGCTGGGCTACAAGCCGGAGCAGGTGACAAAGATCCTTCTGACCCACAAGCACGCCGACCA
This sequence comes from Oscillospiraceae bacterium, assembly GCA_015068365.1. GTDB lineage: Bacteria > Bacillota > Clostridia > Oscillospirales > Oscillospiraceae > SVKR01. The sequence goes on along the minus strand of SVKR01000061.1, from coordinate 11,153 downwards.
CTCCGGCGAGCTGAGAAGCTTCCCCAATGCGAAGATCTACGTCAATGCAGACGAGCTGTCCGCCGACGAACTGCAGGGGCTTAAGAATCTTGTCCCGGTCTCCTTCACCGACGGCGCGTATTACAATTTCCCGGCCTGCCAGAAGATCCGGGACGGCATCTATTATATCAAGGCGAAGGGCCACACCAACGGCAACAGCATCGTTGTCATCGAGAACGACGGGATCTTCTATATGCTCCACGGGGATGTTACCTATGTGGATGAGGCGCTTTACGCCAACAAGCTCTCCGTGGTGTTCGACGATCTGCCGGCTGCCCGCGAGACGCTGGACCGCGTGCGCGAGTTTGTCCGCAGCCACCCGACGGTCTATTGCGGGACCCATACGCCCCAGGGCTATGAGAACCTGGAGGCCAAGCGGGTGATGGATCTGGACCATCCCGTGGAGACCGTGTTTGAGACCTATGATTTTTCTACGCAGGAATCCAGCGGCAAATACGTCTGCTCTGTCTGCGGCTATGTCTATGACCCCGCCGAGCATGACGGCGTTGCCTTTGAGGACCTGCCGGAGGACTGGGTCTGCCCGCGCTGCAAGAAGCCGAAGGAGAAATTCAACCGGGCCTGATAAAAACACGATATCATGATCGGCGCACGCTCTGAATCGAGCGTGCGCCGATCAATATCTGGAAGAAACCATGATTCTTTTCTGAACTGCGCTATCCATTCAGACTCTGTTTCGGCAAGGCGGAGAAAAGTGCTGCGAAAAAACACAGCGGCTTATGATATAATACGCAAAATCAATTGAAAGCAGAGACCCGGAACATGAGCAATTATAACTGGAAAAAGCATTATGCCGCGGCATTGAAAGCGACAGAACGTACAGATGGATTCGAGCGGTACAGGATCGAAAACGAAACGGGTTCCGGCATCATTGCGTCCTGCGTGGTTTCTCCCGGGCTCCAGGTCGTGATGAACGATCTTACGATGCTAAGCTGCTGCAACACGGTCGCGCGGAATAAGGACATAATCGAGCTCAACTACTGCATGGACGGAAGATATGAGTGTTCCACACTCGGCAGGTACTCTTTCTCTGTGACATCCGGTGATTTTTCCGTCGGCTATGCGGGACGGAAGGAGGCGTCCGGCGGCTTTCCCACCGGGCATTATCGCGGGATCAATGTCTTCCTGGACCTGGGATGCTTTTCAAAAAAACAAGCGGAGGCCTTGCTGGACGACGGCATTGATCTGTCCCGTATCCGCGCCCTTGCCGCCCGGCAGCCGCGCTATTTCGTCCTGCACCGCAACAGCGCACTGAATCAGATCCTGCGATCGCTCTCGGCGGAATTTGAGCATCGGAGCATCCCCGGCGTGAGGGAAAACGTGCTTGCCATCCTTCGATTTCTCAGCCGGCCGGAGGCCGAAGCGCTGGAGGAGACGCCGGCCTATCTCAGCAAACGGAACGTGGAGCTGGCAAAGGCCGCACAGGCCATCCTGGTCCGCGAGCTGCCCAGGCATGTCACGATCGAGCAGCTTGCGTTTGCGCTCGATTCCGGCACGACCGCATTGAAAAAGTCTTTCAAAAGTGTCTATGGCGCCTCGATCTATCAGTATCAGAAGGATCTGCGCCTGCTGGAAGCGCAGCGTCTGCTTCGTGAGACGGAGGAACCCATCTCATCCGTTGCCCTTTCTGCCGGATATACCAATCCGGCAAAGTTTGCCTCCGCCTTCAAAGCGAGATTCGGACTTACGCCGTCGGCTTATCAGGCATCGCTGCGCCAATCGTAAAGTGCATTGCACGTGAGAAAAACCGTTGCCTTTTCAAACCGGATTTGGTATTCTGTAATCGCAATTTGCCGTGATGACAGGCATTGTTTGTCCGACATGAAGCTGCACGGGCCGGCAGAAATGCCGGCCCGCATTGATTTTGTCGGCGCTTTCACGCCCGGACGCGGATTTCCCCGACAGCGAGGTGCTGCTCTTAAACGGCTGCCCCGACTGTATTGCCGCGCTTCAGGCCGGAAAGATCGACGCGTTTGTCCGGCCGGAACCCGGTGCGATCTTCATGCAGCATGAAAGGATCCTCAGAAACATTGAGAAATCAGATGCCGCAATGTAATGTCACCCCAGGCTGCGTCGAAGGTCAGCGACACGCACTTGTCGTCCCTCTGCACACAGTAAATCGGCAGCTTTTTCGTCGCGGCGGCTGTGCTTACCAGGCTCGGCGTTCCGGAGATCAAAAAAATCAGCAGGACGAGCAGTACTGCGCCCGCCGCGTACCAGACCTTCTTGTTTTTCAACAGAGTTTTCATTGTTTTGCCCCCTTATCGCATTTTGTATTATTCTATGCGTTCGGCGTTCCGATACAGACTACAAGGGCAACAGGCATGGCAGACTTCGCGTTTTTGTCAAAAGAGTCAGTGACAAAAGAGGAAACAATATGCTATAATGCAATTCAAATGAAAGAATCCGCAGCGTCCAACACCGATCCGGCATCGACAGAAAGTAAAGGGTAGTATCTATGAAAGTCATTCGTGGTATCAAAATCGGCGGCTTGCAGTCCAAGATCTTCAATCTGATGATCATCTTCATCCTCGCCCTCATCGGCGCCTATGTCGCCATCAGCGTTTACCAGCAGAAGAATCTGACGAACATCGTCCAGGAGGCCAGCCAATCCCAGAGCGCCGCCATTGAGACAATCTCCGAGCAGACGATGGAGGCTGTGCTGGATGGCTCCCTGACGCGCACAACTGCGCTGCAGGCCTATATTGCCGACGACCTGTTCGGGGACGTCCGCACCGACGTTGAGACGCTGCAGGCCTTTGCCACGGAGCTTTTCAAGCACTCTGACAGCTTTTCCGCCCATCCGTTCTATCCGCCGGACAAGGCGAAGGACGGCATCGCCTCGGTACAGATCCAGCATGAAACCGGCGTGGACCCTTATCAGTCCGAATCCCTGGGGCTGGTCGCGAATATGAGCGAGATCATGCTGGCGATGTTTCAGAGCTCGGATAAGCTGAATTCCTGCTTTGTGGCGACGCCCGACGGGAACATCCTCTTTGTGGATGACCGTTCCGGCGCATACTTTGACGAGCAGGGCAATGTGTATGATTTCGCCGTGCGCGAGCGGCCATGGTATCTGCAGGCGGTCGAGGCAGGCGAGCTGATCTTTACAGGCGTGGAGCTGGACGCTTTTACCGGCATCTCCGGGCTGGTCTGCGCCGCCCCCGTTTACAGCAACGGAAAGCTGGCCGCCGTCGTGGGCGCGGATATTTTCCTTACCTCCATCAGCGACTATGTTCAGAACACGTCCTCCGAAACCGGCTTCCTGTGCGTCATCAGCCAGAACGGGGAAGTGCTGTTCTCCCCGGTCAGGGAGGGGACCTTCAAAGCGGAGCTTTCGGCAAATGCCCGGGACCTGCGGGAAGACGAGAATGCGGATCTGGCCCGGTTCGTCAAGCGCGCGCTTACCGAGAACACCGGGCTGACCTGCCTCACCGTTGACGGCAAAGAATACTATCTGTCCGGCGCGCCGATGGGCACCGTCGGCTGGGCAGTTTTGTCCGCCGTTGAAAAAGAAGTCACCCATCAGCCGACTGAGGCGATGCTGGGCAGCTTCAACAGCATCAACGGTCAGGCACTTCTGACCTATCAGAATGCAGCCAAGCATTCCAGCATGACATTCCTGGTGCTGACTGCGGCGTTGATCCTCCTGGCCGTGATCGGGGCGCTGGTCGTCGCCGGGCGCATCGTCAAGCCGCTGGAGCACATGACCCAGCGGATCAATTCCCTCAGCGGCAGCGACACCGCGTTTGAAATGGAAGACGTCTACCGCACCAACGACGAGATCGAGGTGCTGGGCGAGGCCTTTGCGACCCTCTCTGCGCGGACGCGGGATTACATCGCCCGGATCACGGAAATCACGGCGGAAAAGGAACGCATCGGCACGGAGCTGGCACTGGCGACCCGGATCCAGGCGGATATGCTGCCGAACATCTATCCTGCCTTCCCGGAACGCAGCGAATTTGACATCTACGCCACGATGGATCCTGCCCGCGAGGTCGGCGGCGATTTCTATGACTTCTTCCTTGTGGATGACGACCATCTCTGCATGGTGATCGCCGACGTTTCCGGCAAGGGTGTGCCGGCGGCGCTGTTCATGATGGCATCCCGCATCATCCTTGCCAGCAACGCGAAGCTGGGCAAGTCTCCCGCTGAGATCCTGCGAAGCACCAACGAGGCGATCTGCCAGAATAACCGAGAGGAAATGTTTGTGACCGTCTGGCTCGGGATCCTGGAGATCTCCACAGGCACACTGACCGCCGCCAACGCCGGACACGAGTACCCTGTCGTAAAGCAGCCGGGCGGGCAGTATGAGCTGGTCAAGGACAAGCATGGCTTTGTCATCGGCGGCATGGACGGCGTGAAGTACAAAGAGTATCAGCTGCATCTGGAGCCCGGCGCCAGGGTATTCCTGTATACCGACGGCGTGCCCGAGGCCACCAGCGCAGAAAAGGAGCTGTTCGGCACGGACCGGCTTCTGGATGCGCTGAACGCCCACGCAGACGCCTCGCCGGAGCAGATGCTGGACTATGTCCGCGAAGCAGTTGACGCCTTCGTGAAGGACGCGGAGCAGTTTGATGATCTTACGATGCTCGGCCTGGAGTACAACGGCAGCGTCTGAGCTTGCCGCTTGCGTATTCCTGTATTCCGAGTGCCGACAAAGAGAGGAGATGATACGGCGTGCCTGTTCGTTTCGGTGAAACGCTTCGGAAGCTGCGGGTGGAACGCGGCCTTTCCCAGCAGCAGCTGGGCGATGCACTGCATGTGGACCGCTCCACTGTTGCCAAATGGGAATCCGGTAACCGGCTTCCCAACGCGACCATGCTGTCCATCCTTTCCAACTGCCTCGGGGCGGATATGGCGGAGATCCTCCGCCTTTCGCTGAGCCCGGAGGATGCACCGAAGGTCATCCTTGTGGATGACGAGCGGATCATTCTCACCGGCGGGATGAAGATCTTGCAGCAGGCCATTCCCAATGCGGAGATCACCGGGTTTTCTCTGCCCTCCGATGCGCTTGAGTTTGCCCGGCAAAACCGCGTTGCGCTGGCGCTTCTGGACATTGAGATGGGCAGGATCAGCGGAATGGAGCTGTGCCGGGAGCTGCTGGACATCGATTCCCGCATCAATGTGGTCTATCTGACGGCATACCGGGATTATGCCTTCGATGCCTGGGAGACCGGCGCCTGCGGCTTTCTGCTCAAACCGCTGACGGTTGACGCCGTGCACCGGCAGCTGCAGCGCCTGCGTTACCCCATCCCGGGGGTGAGCGGGCTTTGACCGGCTGGATCGACTTTGTCAACTTCGCCACCGCGTTCAGCGGACTGGTGGTCAGCGTGCTCGGCCTGCTGGTCAACGCCGCCACAACATACAGCGAGCGCTGGACCAGGCGGTTTTTTACCGTTTTTTTCTCGATTCTGACTGCATATATCATTTTTGATCTGCTCTCTCAGATCTCTTTTAAGCTTTCGGGCAGTCAGCTTTGGATCGCGTCGACCCTCTGCCTGTTTTTTGAATCGCTTTTTTCCTCCATGCTGATGCCGATGCTGACGATTTATCTGCTGCACTGTGCCGGCATCCGCTGGCAGCGAAACACCGCGTTTTACTGCTCCGGCGTGCTGTGGCTGATCTATTTTGTGCTTCTGGTCATCACGCAGTTTACCACCGCCATCTATACCATCACGGAGGAAAATGTCTATCTGCGCGGGCCGTTGTACCCGCTGCTGCTGGTACCGCCGGTCCTTTTGATGCTTCTGAATCTGCTGACGCTGCTGAAAAACCGCAAAGCGCTCTCTCGCCGGCAGATCCAGGCCTTTCTGGTGATCTTTGCCCTTCCGCTGGTTTGTATGTTGATCCAGATGTGCGTTTACGGGCTTTTGACGATCGTCATCGGCACCTGCGCCGGGGCGCTTTTTCTGTTCTTCCACATTCTGCACGATCAATTTGATCGATATATTGCCCAGGAAACCGAGCTGGCCCGTCAGCGGGCCAGCAACCGGGTGCTGCAGATGCGTCCGCACTTCATCTATAACACGATGATGAGCATCTATTACCTCATCCCGCAGGACGCGGAGAAGGCGCAGCAGGTGACCTTGAACTTTACAAATTATCTGCGCAACAACTTTACCGCCCTTGTCCGGGAAGGCACGGTGCCCTTTGCCGAAGAGCTGGAGCATACCCGCGCGTATCTTGCGGTGGAGCAGGTTCGCTTTGAAGGGCGGCTGTTTGTGGAGTTTGACACGCCCTGCACCCTGTTCCGCATCCCGCCGCTGACCTTGCAGCCCATTGTGGAAAACGCGGTCAAGCACGGCGTCAGCCCCGATTTAGCGCCGCTTTCCCTCTCCGTTCTGACCCGGGAGACCGGGGCGGGAGCTGAGATCATCGTGGAGGACACCGGCCCCGGCTTTGCCGCGGCAGACAGTGATTCGCCCCACATCGCCCTGGCCAATCTCCGGCAGCGGCTGGACCTGATGTGCCACGGTACATTGAAGATCGAACCCCGCCCGGCCGGGGGGACGAAAGTGACGATTATTATTCCGGTGCGGGATGCACAGCAGGCTCCCGCACCGCAATTCGACGGAGGAAAATAAAGTGCGAAAAATCATTACGTTTGTTTTATGCGCTGCGCTGTTTGCGGCGCTTTTGAGCGGCTGCGGCGCGAAAAGGGAGCCCGCCGCAAAGGTCGGCATCATCGGCGCAATGGAAGAGGAGGTCGGCGCGCTGAAAGCGGCGATGACCGATGTGAAGACGCAGACCTTCGCGGGAATGGAATTCTGTGAGGGCAAGCTGGACGGGGCAGACGTCGTTGTCGTCCAGTGCGGCATGGGCAAGGTCAATGCCGGCATCTGCGCCAATACGCTCATCGCGCAGTTCGGCGTGAAAAGTGTGATCAACACCGGCGTTGCCGGATCTCTGGACGCTTCCATCGACATCGGGGATATTGTTGTCTCCACAGATGCCGTACAGCACGATTTTGACGTTTCGCCCATCGGCTTTGCGCGGGGCGAGATCCCGTACACCGGCTTGTTCGCGTTTCCCGCTGATGAAGCCATGCAGCAGAAAGCCGCAGAAGCCGTTCAGGCCGTCGCGCCGGAGATCCATGTCTTCAAAGGCCGTGTCTGTTCCGGCGACCAGTTTATCGCCACCCGGGAACAGAAGGAGACGATCCTGTCAAATTTCGCCGGCTTGTGCTGCGAGATGGAGGGCGGCGCCATCGCCCAGGCCTGCTATCTGAATGGTACGCCCTTCGTGATCGTGCGTGCGATCTCGGACAAGGCGGATGATTCCGAGGAGGTGTCCTATGAGGTGTTTAAAGAAGCGGCGGCAGCGCGCTGCACCGCCATTGTGCGCTATATGCTGACGCACTGAATTGCATTTGAATAACAAGAAAGCCGATTCCGGTCTGCATCACCGGAATCGGCTTTTTGCTTGTCACATAAAAGGAGCAGGGGAGTGCGCCCGGTTCATCGTACCTCTGCGGCGCTGCCTTCCGGCACGCTCTCCTTCGCTTCGGCCAGGGAGGCCAGGTATTCTGCGGCATCGTCCGGCACGTCGTTGATGTCCTCGCCCACGTCGACCACATGAGGCTGCTTGCGATAGAGGAGGTCATAGATGACAGGGATAATGAACAGGGTCATCAGCGTGGCATACAGCAGGCCGCCGGCGATGACGATCGCCATGCCGCCGCCGAGCTGGCTGCCCATGTCATCCCCGAAAATGAGCTGCGCCATGGCGAGAATCGTGGTAAGCGTGGTCATCAAAATCGGGCGCATACGCGTCTGCCCCGCGGCGATCAGCGCATCCCACTTTTCAAGTCCGCCCAGACGAAGCTGGTTGGTATAGTCCACGAATACGATGCCGTTGTTTACGACGGTGCCCATCAGGATCAAAAATCCCATCAGTGCCAGCATGCTGAGCTGCTGCCCGGCAATGATTAGTCCGATCATACCGCCGGTGAAGGCCAGCGGGACCGTGAACAGAATGATAAACGGGCTGAGCAGGCTCTGGAACTGCGCCACCATCACCAGATAGATGAACAGCAGGCCGAGGGCAGTTAGTTCTCCCATCTGAACGATCATGTCGTTCACCTGCTCGCTCTCACCGGCGATGGAGATGCTGTAGCCCTTGGGCAGCGTCCCGGAAATGCGGTCGATCTTGCCCTGAAGGGATCGCACAAGCACCGTGGTGTTGTAGCCCGCTTCTGTCGTTGCGCTGACAGTGAGATAGCGCGTCAGATCCTCGCGCTGGATGGAACCGGCAGAACGCGTCTCCTCCAGGGTGGCAAATTCACGGAGCTTATGGGTCTTGCTCTCTTCTCCATCAGAATCCGTCTGGGTGTCATTGCTCTCCGGCACAGTCATGTTCTGCGCGCCGGAGAGGGCATCCATCATGGAGCCCATCATTCCGCTGCCCATTGAGCCCATGGCGCCGCTGCTCATGGAGCCCATCGATCCGCCGCCCATGGAGCTGAGATCATCGAGGGATACCGCGGTAAACTCCATATCCAGCAGGTTTTCCCGGGTCAGCGGGTCGGTATGGTTGCGCACGGTGATGTCCATTTCCATTCCGTCCACGCTGATGGACGTGCTGTTCACATCCGTGGTCAGTCTTCCGGCGATCTGCGCGTAGATCTGCGCGACCGTCAGTCCGTAGCGCATCGCTTTGTCCTTGTCGATCACCAGATGCAGCGTGGCGGCGGACTGTTCGCTTCCGTCGCTGACGTCGGTAAAGCCGTCTGTCTGCTCCACGGCGTCGGCGACCTGGCGCGCGATGGTCTGCAGACGCTCCATGTCGCTGCCGTAGATGTTGATGCTCAGACCGGAGGAGCCGAAGGAGGCAAAGTCCATCATGCTCCCGGTGCTGACATTGATGTCACAGTCAATGTCGGCGGTCAGCTCCGTGATCTCTTTTACCAGACGGTCAACGGTTTTCTTACCGGTGCCCTCCGGCAGGGTGACGAAGCAGATATAGGATCCGAAGCTGTCAGAGCCCCCGCCGGCCATCGCGCCGACAGAGCTCATGACGCTGCCGTAATCCATGATGCCGATGCTGTCAATGCCGTCGATGGTGAGCAGATCGTTCATCACCTGGTCCACCTTGGCATAGGACACGGCCCGCTCATCCTCCTCGCGGGTATTGATCTCAATATTCAGCGTATCGGAGGTCATCTCGGGCAAAACGATGATTCCCATGGTCAGAAGCCGGATCACGCAGACCGCGAGCAGACCGACGCTGACCAGCAGGGGAACCGCCTTGTGGGCCAGGCACCAGTGTAGCGCGACGGCATAACGCTTCTGCACGCGCTCCATCAGATGGTTCGGCTTTGGCTGAACATGGCTGAGGATGGTGCTGGCGGAGGCGGGGATCACCGTGATCGCCACGAGAAGGGAAGCGATGAGGCAGTAGGATACGGAAAGCGCCAGCGGGACCAGCAGCTCCCGCACCGTTCCGCTGGTAAAGACCATCGGCAGAAAGACGCTGATGGTGGTCAGCGTAGAGGCGATGATGGAGCCGGAAACCTGTTTCGTACCCTGCACCGCGGCGCGCGCTGCGGCCATGCCGCGGCTTTTCAGTCGGACGATGTTTTCCATGACGACGATGGAGTTGTCCACCAGCATGCCGATGCCCAGCGCCAGACCCGACAGGGTCATCATATTCAAGGAGAGCTTGGTGAAATACATCAGCACCAGCGCGAATAGGACAGACAGCGGAATGCTGACGCCGACGATAAAGGTCGGGCGCACGTCCTTCAGAAACAGCGCTAGAATGATGATCGCCAGCAGCGCGCCGAGGGCCATGCTCTCCAGAATGCTCTTCACGATGATCGTGATATATTTGCCCTGGTCCACCAGCTTGACGATGTTGAGCTGTTCATCCTCTTCGCAAAGCTCCGAAATGGCCTTGTCGCAGGCGCGGGAAACCTCGTTGGTCCCGGCCGTGGAGCCCTTGTAAATGCACAGCATGATGCCGTCGCCGCCGTCTAAGCTGGCATAGCTCAGTCCGGCGTTGTCGATCACGGTGATGTCCGCGATGTCGGCAATGCGGATCGTGCCGACCCCGTCAATGTCGCTGAGCAGGGCGTCGGCCAGGTCTGTCTCGCTGCCGTACTCGTCGCCGACACGCAGAAGCCAGGAGTTATCGTCCTTGTCGTCGATGTATCCGGCCGGCATGGCGAAGCTCTGTGCATAGATCAGCTGGGAGAGGGTGGAGGCGTCCACCAGCTTGTCGATGTTCGCCGCGGAAAGCGCCTGCTCGCGCGCCGAATCATACTGGCTGAAGGCTTCGCTGAGCTGTGCTTGCGCCAGCGTGAGCTGCTGCGATGCCAGAGCGAATCCGACGGCCGCGTCCAGCTGTCCCTGCGTCAGCCCGGCGTAGGCCGATTCCAGCGTCCCCATCAGCTCGGGGATCTGCTCCGTACTGCCGGAAAGGCGGTCCAGCGCCTGGCGCGCGGTCACAAGACCGCCGTTCAGTTCTCCGGCTGTGTCCTGCACAGAGATCTCATCCAGCAGCTTGACAATGCGCTCGGAGAGGATTTGCAGCCCGGAGGCAGCGGCGATCAGACTGGAGACCGTATTATCGCGCATGGAGTTTAAAATCTGGTTCAGCTCACGGACAGTTTCACCCAGCTGCTGCTGAAAACGGAAATTGGCCGTGTTGTTTCTCGCGGCATAGTCCACGTCCCGCACCGCACCGGGCAGGGCGCGGAGTGTGAGACCGATCATCCGCAGCTCGCTTTTCAGCGCCTCTGTCGCAGGCGGGATCGTGGCGAGCAAAGAGCGGAAGGACTCCCATGTCGCGTCAAAGGCTTCTTTCGGCTTCGGGATCGTCTCATCCGGGTGCAGCTTTATGGCGTTGGCAAGGGAAGCGCGCAGCGTATCCAGCCGCGCACGCAGCACGCCCAATGCGCGGCGAAGCGCGCGCCAGTTATCCTGCAGCCGGGTCAGTGCCTGGCGCGATTCCGATTCGGTAACACCGCCGCGGGCCATGGCGTCGGTAAATGCCTGGCGGACAGCTTCTTCTGTCCCGTCCAGAAGCTTCAGGGTGTCGTCAATGAGCTTTTCGACATCGTTGATGAGGGCCTGCCCGTCGGTCATGTTCTG
>SVKR01000060.1 GCA_015068365.1 Oscillospiraceae bacterium | reverse complement strand
TTTGGCAGCGAATGATTTAAAAAATCATTCGCCCGATGCTCATTGCAATGAATACATGGCAAAACAGCGTTGCTGTTTTGCTGCACCGCAAAGCGGTGCGGCGGAACGCTTTGCGGCGTTTCGCCATCATGTAATCATTATGGCAGCGCAAAATGCGGATTGGTATTTGATTCCGCTTTCGTTGTGTGTTATGATACATATTTAGATGAAATTTTTGCGGAGCGAGAGAGCATGAAAGAAGCGAAGCGAGCTGACGGAAAACCGAACCGCGTCCCGGCCGGGCTTTTGTGCGCGCTGTGCGCCCTGGCGGTCATGGCCGCGGCCTTCCTCGTGCGCACGGGCCCCGCCGCGATGGCGGGCAGCACGGAGGAGGTGCGCGCGGCGTTCACCGACGACGACGGCGTCCCATACCTGACGGATATGGACTCGTATTACCACGTCCGCCTTGTGGAGCAGTTTCTGAAAAACGGTCGCCTGGGCGACGCCGTTCTGGACGACGGGCGGCTCTGGGACCTGCACAGCATGTATCCGGAGGGGCGCAGCGCTGAGTATGAGCCGGGCATCGTCTGGCTCACGGCGGGCGTCTGGCGCGTGTTCGGCGGCAGCCTCGCCGCGCTGGAATACCGCCTTGCCGCCATCGTCTCTGTTCTGGCGGCGCTGATCGCCTTCCTGATCGGCCGGCGGAGCGGCGGCGTCTTCGGCGGAGTGACCGCCGGGCTGCTCGTCGGCTGCGCGCCGCAGTTTGTGCTGCGTACCTGCTACGGGCGCTTTGATACGGATCTATTCGTCATCCTCATGGAATGCCTGCTGATCCTGCTTTTGACGGAATCGCTCCGGGCGCGTAAGCAGTGGAAAAGGACCGCGTTTTCCATTGCCTTCGCGCTGGCCGGCGTCGCCTACGGCCTGTGCTGGACGCCGAATTACTCGCTCCTGTTCGTGGGTCTGACCCTGGCGGGCGGGTTTTTGTATGTGCTGCTGTCACCGCTTTGGGAGCGCGCCGGGCAGGAAAAAGGCGCGCGGGCATATTTCGCGCGTCCGGCGCTTTGGACGCTGATCGGCTGCGGATTGCTGACGCTCGCTGCCGTCGCCGCCTGCTTCGGCACCGGCATGATCGCGCGCGTTTTCTCCGCGCTGGGCTTCTCCACCGAGGTGTCCTCGGGGCAGGGCGCGCTGCCGAACCTTTTTTCCTCCGTCTCCGAGCTTTCCAGGGCGCGTTTTCTCCCCAACAGCGTCACACAGGTCTTCGCGGGCTATGTGCCGGGGCAGTCCCCGGCGGTCGTGAACGGCGTCGGCGGGCTTCTGGCGCTGCTGCTGGCCTTCGCCGGGCTGGTCCGGCTGGCGCTGCCGTGCTTTGCCCGCCTTGAAGCCGCCTTTCCCAGGCCGGAAAAGCGCGTGAGCGGCGTGTATCTCTGTGTGCTCGGCGTTTGGCTGGTCGGCGGCTTCGTGCTGGTCGGCTACGGCGTGCGCTTCCTGGAGCATCTGGCGATCCCCGTCGGCTTGCTGGCCGGCTGCTTCGTCGGGCTGCTCTTTGAGAACACGAGGAAGAAGGCAAAGCAGACGGAAAAGCCCCGCAGGGCGCGGCGGATGCTCACAGTCAGGGCGGCGGTGTGTACGCTGGTGTGCGCCGCGGCCGTCAGCCCGGGCATCGTCGGCGCATCGCGCGCGGTCTCGGACGTGCGGCCCTCGGTGACCGACGCGTCCGCCAAGGCCATGCAGTTCGTGCGCTCGGACGCCCGTGAGACCGACGCCGTGCTGGCGTCCTGGTGGGACATGGGCTATTTCTACGAGCAGCGGGCCGACCATCCCTGCCTGTGGGACGGCGGCACGCAAAACGGCACGCGCTCCGTCCTGGTCGCAAAGGCGCTTGTGACGGAGGATCTGGAGCTGGCACGGCGCATCTGGCTGATGCTGGCCTCCTCCGGCAACGCGGGCATTGATTACCTGATGCGATTCACCGATGCGCGCACGGCCTATGAGACGCTCTGGGAGGCGCTCCCGAAGGAAAAGGCGGAAGCCGAGGCGGTCATAAGATCGCGCTGCGGCATGGACGCCGACGCCGCGGCGCAGGCGGAGGCTTATCTCCATCCGGCGGAGCCGAAGGAGACCTATCTCGTTTTGACCTATACGATGACCCAGCAGATCGGCTGGTACGAATATTTCGCAAACTGGGACTTTACCGGGCAGCAGCCGCTGCCCTCGTCCACCTACTATTCCTACACGCCGGAGGGCACGCCGCTGTTCGACACGCAGGAGGGGCAGGCGTATCTGGAGGGCGTGCGCGGACAGGAAGCTATGTGGGAGCTCTTCTTCAACGCAAAGCGGACGGATTGCTTCACGCCTGCTTTTGAGTGGCACGACGGCCTGGAGCATGTGCGCATCTGGAGGGTCGAGCCGTAGCGGCAAGCGCATCGAGGAAGGAAGGGCGCGTTGCAAAATACGCAATGTGTCATTGCGAGGCCCCGCAAGGGGCCGTGGCAATCCGTTTTTCCTATGAAAGGAAGTACGGATTCCCACGCCACGACTTTTCGCCTTCGCGAAAAGTGCGCACTGGCTCGGAA
>SVKR01000059.1 GCA_015068365.1 Oscillospiraceae bacterium | reverse complement strand
TTTGGCAGCGAATGATTTGAAAAATCATTCGCCCGATGCTCATTGCAATGAATACATGGCAAAACAGCGTTGCTGTTTTGCTGCACCGCAAAGCGGTGCGGCGGAACGCTTTGCGGCGTTTCGCCATCATGTAATTATTATACCGGAACCGCGGCGGTTTTGTAAACCGAAAAATGCGGTTTTCCCTTGCATTTTCAGCGGATTCCGGCTATCCTTGTCAGGGAACAATGACAAGACCGGAGGGACAGACTATGCTGATCGCGCAGCTTATGGAGCGGATGATCGCGTTTTCCGAAGGCAACGTACACGACATCGACCACTTTCTCCGCGTATGGTCTTACGCGAGGACCATCGGAAAGCTGGAGGGCCTGGACGATGCGACCCAGTTTGTGCTGGAAGCGGCCGCCATCACCCACGACATCGCCTGCCCGCTGTGCCGGGAGAAATACGGCAACACCAACGGCAAGCACCAGGAGGCCGAGGGCGCGCCGATGGTCGAGGCGTTTTTGCGCGGCACGGGGATGGACGACGCGCAGATCGGGCGGGTCAGTTATCTCGTGGGCCATCACCACACGCTGACCGGCATCGACGGCGCGGACTATCAGATCCTGATCGAGGCCGACTACATCGCCAACGCCTGTGAAAACGGCTATGACGCGGACAACGTCCGCAATTTCCTTGAAAAGATCGCCAGGACAACAGCGGGGAAAATGCTGATCCGCTCTGTCTTCTGCCTGTAACGACACTCCCCCGGCCGGAAACGGCCGGGGGAGTGTGGTTTTCCTGGATCAGTTGGAGGAGGAAGCGGCGGAGCCGGACGCGCTGGAGGCAGCGGCCCGGTCGGCCATCATGTGCTGCAGCGTGACGAGGATCGCCACCACATAGGCTTCCTTGTCCGTCTGGTAGATGTCCACACAGTACTTGTCATGGAGGGAGAGCATCTTCTGGCTGATGACGGCGATGACGCCGCCGTCGGCGTCATAGAGCTCAAAATTCAGCCCCGCGATGTTGCCGCGCAGCTGCCAGCCAAGGCCCTCGATGTTGGAGATGTCCTTGACGATGTGCCACAGCTCGTTGGAAAGCTGAAACTCCGTGCCGTCGGCCATGTGGATGAAGTGCCGCTCATGGATGGAGAAAAACTTTTTCCACATATTGGCCACCAGGCGGCCCTGGGCGTCAAAGATCTCCGTCCGGTCATGGAGGCTGAGGGCCTTTGACTGGGAGCGGTAGACCACGTTTTCATTCCCGTCGGTGATGTCGATCTTATGATGGATGGTAAAGACCTTGGTGGAGGTGAACAGCGAGCGGCTTGGCGTGCCGAAACGCTCCACATTGTTGACGTTGGCATCCTCGCCCGCCTCGCGGTAGCGGTGATATTTTGAAAAGACTCCCATGGCTCTGCGCTCCTTTCTTTTGATAGTTCACTTTTAACCCGGGAACACAGGATTGTCAAGGGCTTTTTGCCCGCGGCGGGCGCGCCGGGACGGATGGATCGCATTTGCATTATTCAAGATATAGTGATATATTATAATTTTTGGAATGACAGTTCAAAATCCGTATGGGGGATGATCGCATCAATCCGAATGAAGAGCAAAACGGCGCAAGCTTCATGGTAAAGCTCGCAACCTTTATTGTGGACAAGCGCAATCTGATCTTTCTGCTGATCGCGCTGGGGCTGGTTTTTTCCGCCGTGTCCCGCAACTGGGTCAAGGTGGAAAACGACCTGACGGCCTATCTGCCCGCCCAATCGGAGACGCGGCAGGGCCTGGACTGCATGGCGGAGCAGTTTACCACCTTCGGCTCGGCCAAGCTGATGATCTCCAGCGTGTCCTACGCCCGCGCCGACGAGATCGCGGAGGAGCTGCGCGGCATGGAGGGCGTGGAGAGCGTGAGCTTTGACGAGAGCACGGACCACTATAACAATGTCTCCGCCCTGTATGACATCACCTTCGCCTATCCGGAGGAGGACCCGGCCTGCCTGGACGCGCTGAACGCGGTGCTGGCGCGCTACAGCGCCTATGACACCTATCTGGACACCAGCCTCGGCAACCAGCTGGCGGAGATCATCCAGTCCGAGGTCAACGTCATCATGGTCATCGTGGCGCTCATCGTCATCGCGGTGCTGGCGCTGACCAGCCAGACCTGGGCGGAGATCCCCGTGCTGCTGCTGACCTTCGTCAGCGCCATGGTGCTGAATATGGGCACCAACTTCCTTCTGGGCAAGATCTCCTTCGTCTCCAACTCCGTGACCAGCATATTGCAGCTGGCGCTGTCGCTGGACTACGCGGTGATCCTGTGCAACCGATTCAAGGAGGAGCACCAGACCCTGCCGCTGCGGGAGGCGGTCATCCAGGCGCTGAGCAAGGGCATTCCGGAGATCGGCGCCAGCAGCCTCACCACGGTGGGCGGTCTGGTGGCGATGATCTTCATGCAGTTCCGCCTTGGCCCGGACATGGGCATCTGCCTCATCAAGGCGATCTTTTTCGCCCTGTTTTCCGTGTTCGTCTTCATGCCCTGCCTTCTGATGCTCTTCGGGCCCTGGATCGAAAAGACGAAGCACCGGGACTTTGTGCCCAAGATCCCCTTCGTGGGGCGCTTCGCCTATGCCAGCCGCGTGGTGGTGCCGATCCTCTTCCTGGCGCTGGTCATCGGCGGCTATTTCGTCTCCCAGCGCTGCCCCTATGTCTACGGCTATGACACCATCGTGACGCCCAAGCTGAACCAGCAGCAGGTGGCTCAGCGGATGATACGGGACAACTTTACCTCGTCCAATCTGGTTGCCCTGGTGGTCCCCGCCGGGGACTATGAAGCCGAGCGGGCGATCCTGGCGGAGCTGGACGCCATGCCGGAGGTCAAAAGCACCATGGGTCTGAGCAACATCGAGGCCATGGACGGCTATACGCTGACCGACCGGCTGACCCCCCGACAGTTTGCCGAGCTGGCGGACATCGACTATGAGCTCAGCCAGCTCATTTACACCGCCTACGCTGCGGAGCGGGAGGAATACGGAAAGCTGGTGGGCGGCGTGTCCACCTATTCCGTCCCGCTCATCGACATGTTCCTGTTCGTCTGGGACCGGGTGGAGGACGGCTATGTCTCCCTGCCCCAGGAGACGGAGGACACGCTGCGCAGCGCCGCCCACAGCATGCAAAACGGCAAAGCCCAGCTCCAGGGCGAGGACTTCAGCCGGATGCTGGTCTATCTGAACCTGCCGGAGAGCGGCGATGAGACCTATGCCTTCACCGATCTGATCGCCCAGATCGCCCGGGCGCACTATCCCGACGGGCGCATCTACGTGGTGGGCAACTCCACAAACGCCTATGAGTTTCAGAAATCCTTTGCCCGGGACAACGTGGTGGTCAGCGTGATGAGCATCCTCATCGTGCTGGTGGTGCTGCTGTTCACCTTCAAGTCCGTGGCGATGCCGCTGCTGCTCATCCTGGTGATCCAGGGCGCCATCTGGATCAACTTCTCCGTGCCGGTGTTCACCCATGTGGACCTGTTTTTCATCGCCTACCTCATCGTCTCCTCGATCCAGATGGGCGCCAACATCGACTACGCCATCGTGATCGCCAGCCGCTATATGGAAACGCGGCAGACACTGGAGCGCCGGGAGGCCATCATCGACTCGATGAACTTCGCTTTCCCCACCATTCTGACCTCCGGCACCATCCTCGCGGCCTCCGGCTTCATCCTGGGGCAGATCAGCTCCGAGGGCACCATCGTCGGCATCGGCCAGAGCCTTGGCCGCGGCACCGTGATCTCCATTTTCCTTGTCATGTTCGCACTGCCGCAGATCCTGCTGCTGGGCGAGCGCGTCATCAAGGCCACCTCCTTCTCCGTCTCCGGCGGGCTGCGCCGGCGCAGCGGGCACGGGCGCATCATGGTGGACGGCCTGGTGAGCGGCGAGGTGCACGGCACGGTCACGGGCGTGATGCATGCCACGGTGGAGGGCGACGTGAATCTGACGCTGCTGTCCGGCAGCGCCGGGGAAGGAGGCGAGGAGAAATGAGCCGCCAATTCCGGAAACGCGCCGCGCTTTCGGCGCTTTTGTGCGCACTTTTGCTCTCCCTGGCGGCCCCCGCCGCCGCGGAGGACGGCACCGTGCGCATCCGCAGCGCGGAGGAGTTCCGCGCCTTTGTACAAAACTGCAGCTATGACGCCTGGTCCCGGGGCAAGACCGTGGTGCTGGAGCGCAACATCTCCCTCAGCGGCGCATCCGACCTGCCCGCCGCCAGCTTCGGCGGCACATTCGAGGGCAACGGCTACACCATCTCCGGGCTGGAGATCTCCGCAGGCGTTGCCCCGGCGGGGCTCTTTGGCATCATCGCGCCGGGCGGCGTGGTGCAGAACCTGCACGTGGAGGGCACCGTAGCGCCGGAGGGCAGCGGCGCCGGCGTCGGCGGCATCGTCGGCGTGAACCGGGGCACCGTGCGAAGCTGCTCCTTCTCCGGCAGCGTCAGCGGCACGGAGCGCACCGGCGGCATCGCCGGTGAAAACGCCTTCGGCGGCACACTGGCCGGCTGCGAGGTCAGCGGCGGCGTATTTGCCACGCAGATGACCGGCGGCATCGCCGGCAGCAATTCCGGCACAGTCAGCGCCTGCGTCAGCCGCGCCTATGTCAACACCAACACCCTTGACCCCACGATCACCCTGTCCGAGCTGAACCTCGACCTGCGCGACGCCCTGCGCCGCCTTGCAAGCCCGGACACCTTCAATGTGGTCACGGACAGCGGCGGCATCGCCGGCTGGTCGGACGGCGCCATCTTCGGATGCAGCAACTACGGCACCGTGGGCTATCAGCACATCGGCTACAACGTGGGCGGCATCGCCGGGCGCAGCAGCGGTCAGATGACCGACTGCCGCAACTACGGCAGCGTCTACGGGCGAAAGGACATCGGCGGCATCGTCGGCGTTGCCGAGCCCTATGTCAAGCTGAATCTGACGGAGAGCAGCACCGACGCGGTGCGCAGCCAGCTCAGCGCCCTCAGCGCCCTGGTGGACCGGGCAGCCGCCGACGCCGCCGGCTCCTCCGGCACCATCTCCGCCCGGCTCAGCGCCATCGGCGGCAGCGTCAGCGGCGCGCAGCAGAGTGCCCGCGCCGTGGCCTCCGGCATTGCCGGGGCGGCGGGCGAGGACATCAGCGAGTTCAACCGGGGCAGCGAGCTTTTGAGCGCGTCCCTGCCCACGCTGCGCCTTGCCGCGCAGTCCCTTGCCGCGGCGTCGGATGCCATGGGCCTGGCGCTGACGCAGCTCGACGCGGCAGCCCAGGCCCTCACCGGCTCGGAGAGCGCCGCAGCACTGCGCCGCGCCTTTTCCGCGCTCTCCTCCGCCGCCGGCGCGCTGGATGAGGGCAGCCGCCAGATCCAGTCCGCCGCCGACACGCTGCGCGGCACTGTGCGCCCCGTCGACGGCATGAGCGAGACGGAGTGGGAAGCGCGTATCTTCGGCACGAAGGGCGAAGACGGCGCTTTCACCGGCGGGGCGCTGGGGCAGGCGCAGGAGGGCATCCGCACCGCTTCCAGCGGTGCAGCGGAGGCCGCCGGGGCGCTGAGCGCGCTGGAGGCCGGAGTGCGCGACGGCAGCATCACCACTCTGCAGGACGCCTTCGACACGCTGGAGAGTTCCGGGATGGATCAGGCGCTTTCGGATCTGGAGGACGGCACCCGGGCCGTCTCCACAGCGATGCAGACAATTTCCGACTGCACGCAGTTTGACTCCGAGGCCGCGCGAAACGGCTTTACGCAGTTGAAGGGCGCCCTGGACGACCTGGTCCAGGGCCCGAACCGGGACGGCAGCGGCGTTTTTTACTTCCTGCGCCAGGCCTTCACCGCCCTTGGCGCGGCGGCGGACAGCGCATCGCTCCCCCGCGAGGAGCTGCAAACCGCGACACAGGCGCTGACGGATGCCGCCGGGGACACGGGCGATGCACTGCGGGCGCTGGATGCGCTTTTGGGCGATCTCAGCGGCAATGCGCCGCTGCATCTGGACGCTGTCGGTGCGGAAACATCGGCCGACGCCGACGCGCTTTATGCCTCCCTGCGGGACCTCTCCGACCAGCTTGAGGCGCTGAACGGGGAGTCCAGGGCCGCCTCCGACCAGCTTTTGCAGGACATCCGGGGCATCAACAGCCAGTTCTCCCTCGTCATGCAGACGCTTCTGGGGGTGCTGGACGACAGCCGGGATCTCTCCTCCGAGGAGCTGATCACCGACACCTCGGATGAGGACATCGACGCCGTGACGGCGGGCAAGCTGCTGCGCTGCGTCAACGCCGGACTCGTCAGCGGCGACATCGACGTGGGCGGCGTCGCCGGGGCGATGCTGGTGTACAACGCGCTGAACCCGGAGGCCGATGCGCCCCAGTCCGTCAGCAGCTTCATCCACCGCAGCTATGAGCTGAAGTGCATCCTCCAGGATTGCAGCAGCTCCGGCGCCGTCAGCGCCAAGCGGAATTGCGCCGCGGCCATCTGCGGCGATGCGCAGCTTGGCATCATCACCGGATGCCTGGCCTACGGCAGCGCCGCGAGCGAAAGCGGGGACTATGTGGGCGGCATCGCCGGGCGGGCCGACTGCATCCTGCGCGCCTGCTGGGCCAGATGCACCCTGCAGGGCCGCAATTATCTCGGCGGCATCGTGGGCAGCGGCGCGGAGGACACATCGCACCTGCGGGTGGAGCGCTGCCGCAGCATGGTGGACATCCCCGGCGCCGGGCAGTATTCCGGCGCGATTTCCGGCACGGACCTGGGCGAATATAGCGAAAACCTCTTTGTCTCCGATGTGCTGGCCGGATTGAACCGCGCCAGCATCCAGGGGCAGGCAGAGCCCATCGACTATGCCGGGCTGCTTGCCCAGGAGGGGCTGCCCGCCGCCTTCCGCAGCTTTGTGCTGCGCTTTGTGGCCGACGGCCGGGAGGTGTCCAGCCGCACCTTCCACTACGGCGACAGCTTTGACGCCGACAGCTTCCCGGCGGTGCCCGCCAAGGCGGACTGCTACGGCGTCTGGGACCAGGGTTCTCTGGAAAACCTTCACTTTGACCGGACGGTGACCGCGCAATATTACCCCAGCGTCACGGCGCTGGCCAGCGCCGTGACGCGCATTGACGGCCGCGCGGTGTTCTTTGCATCCGGCAGCTACACCGACCGGGACAGCCTCACCGCCGCCCCCACCATCCTGCACTTTGCGCCGGAGCGGGGCACGCTGCGCCGGGCGATCCGCGCCACGGGCACCACGCTGCTGGAGCAGTGGACGCTGCAGGTGCCGGACGACGGGGCACAGACGCATGAGATCCGCTTCCTCCCGCCCCGGGCGGTGCACGGACAGCTGGAGCTGTACCGCGCTGTGGACGATGGCTGGGAGCGTATCACGGTGCAGCCCGTGGGCAGCTATCTCTGCTTTTCCCTGGCTCCGGGTGAGACAGACCTCAGCCTCATTTCCGTCTCGATCCCCTGGTGGGTATGGCTGGCCGCGGGCGTGCTGCAGCTGGCGCTGATCGGCTTTGTCATCGCGCTTCTGGTGCGCCGGAAGGCACGGCCCGCCCAGACGGAGGAAGAGCGGAAGAAAGCCATGGCCTTCCGCCGGCGGAAGACTGCGGTGCTCATCACGCTTCTGGTGCTGATCGCCGCGCTGGGCACGGCGGGCGTGCTTTGGCTGCGCACCTCCGACTTCACCCGCAACCAGGA
This sequence comes from Oscillospiraceae bacterium, assembly GCA_015068365.1. Taxonomy (GTDB): domain Bacteria; phylum Bacillota; class Clostridia; order Oscillospirales; family Oscillospiraceae; genus SVKR01. The sequence continues at coordinate 3,828 of SVKR01000059.1, read as the reverse complement.
GCTTTCCCTGCTGCTGCGCAGCTTTGCCGAGCGCAGGGATACCGACATGGACCTCACGCTGACTGTGGAGGGCGGCGAAACGGATGTGCGCGCCGAGATCCCGATGTTCACCACTCAATGCGCCGGGAGCCGCCTTTCCTGCGCACGGTGGCAGGACATCCCGCTCTACTACTGCGACGGGACGCTGCTGCTGGAAAACGGGAAAGCCTGTGACGCCGCTGATGCGCCGCCGGACGGCACGCTTCTGCTCTCTGCCGCAGCGGGACTTTTCCGCACGCTGGACATCACGGTCAGCGAGGAAAACGACGTGCGCATTTTCCGCGCCGCGGTGGATTCGCCCCAGGCGATCGCCGCCATCACCGACTGTCTGCCCGCCTTCGTCACGGCGGCGCCGCCGGAGATGCTGGCGCTGGAGCTGGTGGTGCGCGACGGCGAGATCGAGCGCCTGGTCGTGCGCTGGGGCACCGAAGGGCAGGCCGTGCGCGCGTCGGTGGAGCTTGCGGGCACGCAGCGGGAGCATACGGTCCCCCTGGGCGTGCAGACCGCCATTGCCTCCGGCGCGTACCAGAACGCATCGGCATACGACCCGCGCCTGCCGGCGCTGCTGCGCGCCTGGTGCGCCCTGTGCGCCGCCGACCCTGTGGGCGCGGACGTTGCGCTGCAGGTCAACTGCGGCCCGGCGCAGATGGACGAGAGCATGCACTGGCAGCGGACGCGGCAGTATGGCCCGGAGCTGAACTGCATGACGCGCCTGGGCACCGCGCTTTATTGGACGGACAGCGCCGCCTGCGACGGCACAGGCGCAGCCTTTGCGATGAACGACACCGTCTTCACCCGGCAGTCGGAGCTGCTCCGGATGGCCTGCGCGGCAGTTTTGCAGGGCGACGCATCCGATGAACAGACGCCGGAGGGCACAGAAGTTTCCGTGGCGCTGGACGGCGAGGCCATGGACCGCTTTGCCCGGATCATCGCCTCGGACGCGGACCTGGCCCAGACCACCTTCCGTGACGGCAGCGTAACGCTGCTGCTGCAGGGCGACACGCTGACGAAGCTTACCGTGAAGTGCAGCGGCACGGTGCGCATCGTGCGGCGGGACGTGGCAGCAAACCTCTCCGCGCTGTTCCGTTTCGACGCCCCCGGCCCCTTCCCCGTGCTGAGCGAGGCAGTGGAAACGGCGCTGGGGCTGCACTAAGCCATAGAAACGAAAACCCGGCCAGGCCCCAAATGGGCCTGGCCTGGTTCTTTTTTGCGATGCTTATTTCTTTGTCACGCCGCTGCCGTAGATGGTCGTCCAGTCATTTTTCATGGAGATCGGGACCCAGTCATACTGCGCGCAGAGGTCGTACATCCTCTGTGCCTTGCTCTTGCTGCCGTTTTCCCGCTCCAGGTCGTCGCAGCAGAGCATGAAGGCCAGGCTGCGATAGGGGTTGCTGCGGATGACGTACTCGGCCATGCTGCTGTCGCCGGTGGAGTTGCCGAAGGAGAGCACCGGCTGCTGGCCGATCTCGTGGGCGATGGCGGAGACCTTGTTCATCTTGAGGTTTTTGATGACAAACTCGCCGCCCAGCACCAGCGCATCATCCTGGGCGAAGAGATAGTCCAGGCCGTCCGCGCCGTCCTGCTTGCTGGCCACGATGGTCTCCACCGAGCCGATGATCTGGCTGTTGGGCAGGCCCAGGGGCGAATTGTACGCCAGGCCGCGGACGATGAGCCGGTCGGTGCCGCTGACGATGTAGACGGTGAAGTCGTTGGCCTTCAGGTAATCGACGATCTCCAGCATGGGCAGGTACCAGCCGTCGCCGCGCAGCATGCCGTCATAGCTGGGCATGGGCTGCTTCTTGAACTCCTGGATGTAGTCGTTGAACTGGGTAAGGGTCATGCCCGCGAAGGCGGAGGCGACGGCCTTGCCGTGGTCGATCGGCAGGTCGGGGAAGCTCGTCCCCTTCTCGTTCTGCTCCTTGATCTGGTTGGCGACCTCTTTCTCAAAGTCCGAGGCCTTGTCTATGTACTCGGGGTCCTCCAGCACGCGGTACTTCAGAAGCGTATAGTCGAAATAGTTCGGGTCGGTCTCGCAGAAGAGCGTGCCGTCCAGGTCAAATACGGCGATGCGGTCCGCCACGGGGATGAAGTCAGCGCTGGTCTCATCCGTGATCGCGCGCATATACGCGATGAGCTCGTTGCGGGCGCGGGCCTCCCCGGTCCACAGCCGCAGCGCGTACAGGTCATAGAAGCGGGAAAGCGCCGCCTCGGCCTCCTGCTGGGAAACAGGCCCGCGGGCATCCAGCACGCCGCCGTCCCGCTCGTCCAGCACACCGGCGCCGACGGCCCATTGCAGCGCCTCGACCGCCCAATCCGACCAGGCGAAGGCGTCCGTATAGCTGAGGATGTTGGTGTCCTCGCCCACGGAGACGTCCATGCCGGCGTGCTTCGCGAAGCGATGGAGCATCACGGCGAGCATCTCACGGCTGACCGTGCCCTCGGGCAGGAACAGCCCGCCGCCCACGCCGCCGGCGATCTGCTGTGCAGAGGCCCAGCGTACCGCCTCGGCATAGGGCGCATCCTGGCCGACGTCCGTAAAGGGCAGTGCGTAGTTCACCACGGGCGCGCCCTCCATCTGCCAGAGCGCCGTGCTGACCATCTCACGGGTGGCGGGGGCGGTCGGTGCCTCCCACAGTGCCGCCGCCTGGGCCGGCACCACGGAAAGGCACAGCACCAGCGCCAGCGCCAGGCTCAGCAGTTTTCGTTTCATTCCGTTCATTTATGGCTTCCTCCTCTGTGTGTTTTGATCGCTTTCACTCCGTAAACTGCACTGTCACAGGCTCGAAGACCTGGTCGGGCTCGTAGTTCTCCGTATCCAGCGTCTGCAGCGTGATGACGGCCTCCTTTGCGATTGGCAGCGTTTCGTCGCTGTCAATGTAGACTTCCCGGCAGCCGCGCTTGCCGGCGGGGATGCCCAGGTCGAAGTAGGCCGTGACCGTTTCTCCGTCCAGCTGCAGCTCCTTCAGCTCCAGCGCGGTCTCCTGATCGGAGCCGTTATAGGCGAAAATGCTGAGCCGCGGCCCCATGTAGGGGTCATTCTCGGCCTTGGTGACGAGCACCTTCAGCCCGTCCTTGTCATAGACCGTCGTCCCCTCCGGGTCATAGGAGCGCGCCGCGTCATAAAGGCTGGTACGCAGCGTCACGGCGTCGCCCTCGGCCACGGGCTCATAGGCTTCGCCGTCCTCGGTCTGCGTGACGGCATAGGCGGCCATGCGCAGCTCGATCTCGCAGACTTCCGCAATGCCCTTTTCCCGGAGATCGTTCAGCCCCACGTAAAAGTCCTTGCGCTCCCCCGGCGCGGCGATGACGCTGTCATAGATGGTCATGTTCCCCTCCTGCACGGGGATGAACACGGAGGGCGAGGTATAAAAGGTGTTCACGAACAGCTCGCTGACATCGGGCGACACCTGCTGCGCAGTGCCGTTTTCCACGGTGAGCTTTAGCCAGACATCGTTGAAACCGTCGTATTCCATGCCGGTGGCGGTGATCTTCACGCCGTCCTTGTCCAGCACCACGGTCTCGGGGATCGTGCCGGTCTCGATGGGCGGGAGGGGCTTGTTCGCCTCCTCCGCGGCGGCCACGGCTTTTTCATAGATGTCCGCGCGATAGAGGAAAAAGGCCATCTCCGCGCGCGGGCAGGGCGCGGTGGGCAGGACCGTGCGCGCTTCGGTGTCCACATGGTTCTCACTCAGGATCTGGCTCATCATCGCCCAGTAGACGGGCAGTTCATAATACTGCCCCTGCTCCACGTCCGTAAGGCCGTTTTCGGAGCGCAGGCCGTCAACGAAA
>SVKR01000058.1 GCA_015068365.1 Oscillospiraceae bacterium | reverse complement strand
GGTGAACTCCATGTCCTGCATGTCGCGGTAGTGCTTCTCCAGCGTGTCGCAGACCTTTACGAAGTCCGCATACGCCGCCGGGAACTTCTCCGCCATCTGGGCAATGGGCATGGGCGTGCGGACGCCGGCCACCACATCTTCGCCCTGGGCGTTGGTGAGGAATTCACCCATCAACTTCTTCTCGCCGGTGGCCGGATCGCGGGTGAAGGCGACGCCGGTGCCGGAGTTGTCGTTCAGGTTGCCGAAGACCATGGGCATGACGTTGACGGCGGTGCCCCAGGAGTAGGGGATGTCGTTGTCACGGCGATAGACGTTGGCGCGGGGATTGTCCCAGGAGCGGAACACGGCCTTGATGGCCTCCATCAGCTGGGTCTTGGGGTCGGCGGGGAAGTCCGCGCCGATCTGCGCTTTGTACTGGGCCTTGAACTGCTCGGCCAGCTCCTTCAGGTCGGCGGCGGTCAGCTCCACGTCCTGGGTGACGCCGCGGTCGGCCTTCATCTTGTCGATCAGCTGCTCGAAGTATTTTTTGCCCACTTCCATGACCACGTCGGAGAACATCTGGATGAAGCGGCGATAGGAGTCATAGACAAAGCGCTCAAAGGCCGGGTCCGGGTTGCCGGCGATCATGGCGGCCACCACCTCGTCGTTCAGGCCGAGGTTCAGGATCGTGTCCATCATGCCGGGCATGCTGGCCCGCGCGCCGGAGCGGACGGAGACCAGCAGGGGATTGGTCAGGTCGCCGAACTTCTTGCCGTTCAGCTCCTCCATCTTGGCGACGTACTCCATGATCTCCGACATGATGGCGTCGTTGATCTGGCGCCCGTCGGCGTAATACTGGGTGCAGGCCTCGGTGGTGATGGTGAAGCCCTGGGGGACGGGCAGACCGATGTTGGTCATCTCAGCCAGGTTGGCGCCCTTGCCGCCGAGCAGCTCACGCATGTTCGCGTTGCCCTCGGAAAAAAGGTAAACATATTTCTTGCTCATGCTTTCATTCCTTTCTGATTGCACATCTTGCCAATCTATCCTTATTATGTCATTTGCTGCGCAAACATTATACACGCATTCCCCGCGTCACGCAAGTGCCGATGCGCGGACAAGTTCGTGAATTTTTCGTGACAAGCTGAGAAAGCGGTGATATAATAGCGTGAAAACATTGGAGACCCGTGGAACGCCCGTTTTGGAGAGCTTATGGACAATCGTTTTGCAAAAAGTGCATACCGTTATTTCGTCATCTGGGGCATATTGTCCAGCATGGTCATCACCATCTGCACCATCGTGGATGCGCTTCTGGTGGGCAACCTGGTGGGCAGCAACGGCCTCGCCGTCTCCAACCTTTCCACGCCCGTCTATCTGGTTTACGCCCTGTTCGGCATCACGCTCGGCGTGGGTGCCAACGTCAGGATCGCGCGGCTGCTGGGCGCTTCGGAGATCGAAGAGGCGAACCGGGTCTTCCATAAGCTTTTGGGCATCGCGCTGCTCATCGGCGCGCTGTGCTGGCTGCCGCTTCTGTTCCGCGACGCGTTTTTCCGCTTCCTCGGCGCGACCGAGGAGCTGCGCCCCCTGGCGCGGAACTATCTGACGGTCGTGCTCTGCTGCGCCCCGCTGTTCGTCCTGTATCAGACGCTGTCGGCCTCTGTCCGCACGGACAGCGACCCGCGCCTGGCCTCCGCCGCCTCGGCGGTGGTGATCGTGGTGAATCTGTCGCTGGATCTGCTGTTCATGCTGGTGCTGAAATGGGGCATCATCGGCGCTTCTGCCTCGCTGTGCATTGCAGAGGGGCTGGGCGTGCTGGTGCTGCTGCTGCATTTTTTCAAAAAGCGCGCTTTGCTGAAGCTGCGCCTTTCGTTTCCCAAGCTGCCGGAGCTGGGCTCCTTTGCCGCCAACGGCTTCGGCATGGGCTCGGCCTATGTTTTCCAGGCGCTGGTCATGCTGGTGTTCAACAACCTGCTGATCCGCTATTCCCACGGGGACGCCGCCATGCAGCTTGCGGTGTTCGGCGTGCTGTACTCCACCAGCATGATCCCCTTTGCGGTCTTTGACGGCGCGGCCAACGCCCTGTCCACCATCACCGCGTTCTTCCTTGGCGAATCGGACGTGGAGAGCATCACCGTCGTGCTGAAGCGGGCGCTCTGGCTGGCGGCAATCGCCGGCGCGGCGATCGCGCTGATCTGCGGCGTGTTCGCCCCGCAGATCGCCGGGTTCTACGGTCTCCCGGCGGATGTCGCCGCCGGCACCGCGTCAACGGCCATCCGCATCTTCTGCGCCAGCATCATCTTCACCGGCATCAACACGGTCATCACCGCTTTCTGGCAGTCCATCGGACGGGCGGGGCTTGCCGGCGGCATGTCGCTGCTGCGCAACTGCGTCATTATGCTGATCGTCGGCTTCGGCTTCATCTCTCAGCGGCAGATCCTCGGCCTCAGCATGGTCTATATCTGCACGGAGCTGCTTTGCTGCGCCCTGGTGCTGATCGTCAGGAAGGTCTCCGGCTCCAGAAAGTATTTGCAAAGCACGGTCCGGCAGCCGGACCGGGTCTTTGAAAACCAGTATGAGATCCAGACCGGCAGCATGGAGCAGATCTCCGGCGACCTGGACCGCCTCAGCGAGCAGTGGGAGATCCCCATGAAAAAGACCTTTTTCATCAACTTTATCTGCGAAGAGCTGCTGCTGAACATCATCAAATTCGGCCTGCAGGACACGCAGAAGACCTATTACATCGCCATCAAGCTGATCGAGCAGGACGGGGACTACATCCTCCGCATCCGCGACAACGTCCGCTCCTTCAACCCCTTTGAGACCGACGGCGACGAGATCGACAACGGCGTCCTGACACTCATTCGCAACAAGACCAAGCGCTATGACTACCAGCGCAAGATGATTTTCAATTATCTTTATATGGTAATCTGAACTTGAGGTAACATTTTGGAGAAACAGACAGTTTTTTCCCAGGAGCGGGAGGTCCGGCGCCTCGCCACCCAGAACCGGCTGATGCATGGCTGCGAAGCGCCCCTGTTTTGCGAGCTGTTTGCCGGACGGAGCGGTCTGCGCGTGCTGGACGTCGGCAGCAACAACGGCGACAAAACCGTCCGCTGGTTTTCCGACAGCGCCGTGAAAAAGGTCCTGGGCCTGGAATACAATGCGCCCCTGGCGCTTCAGGCGCAGCAGAGCTTCGGGGACGAACGCTTTTCCTTCGTCGCCTGTGACGTGGAAGCGCCGGACTTCTCCGGCCGCCTGCGGGAGCTGATGCAGCGGGAGGGCATCCCGGGCTTTGACGTGATCTATCTCTCATTCGTCCTTAGCCATCTGCGTGCCCCGGACGCGCTGCTGCGGCATCTGCGCACGCTTCTGCGCCCCGGCGGGATCCTTGTGGCGGCGGAGACGGACGACAGCCGCTGCGCTCTGGCGCCGGAAGGCGGCGCGCTGCTGCGGCGGTTCCTGGAGATTTTGGCCCGGGACCCCCTCGCGGGTGACCGGGGGACCGGCGCGCGCCTGGAGCAGATGCTGCACCAGTGCGGCTTTGCCGGCGTGCGCCGCCGCTGCGACGCGATCGCGGCCGGGCCGGGGGAGACGGAGAAAAAAGCGGACATCTTCGAGATGTTTTTCTCCTACCTGCCCGAGGATATGACCGCACTGCAGGAAATGGGTGACTTCCGGCGCGATGCGCGCTGGCTTTCGGAGAATTTTTCGGCGCTCCAACGCGCCGTCTGCGCCCCGGAATCGCAAATATCCATGGGCATTTCGGTGGTGACAGGGACAACGGAACCGGAATATTGAACAGAAAAAAGGGCGTGAAACAATGAAAATCAAGCTTCTCCCGAAATTCATTCTGTCACTGGCCGTGCTGGCGATCGTACTGACTGTCGCCATCTCGCTGTTCAGCTACAACACCTCGAAGGTCTATCTGGAGGGAATGTACGCCGACCGCGTCACGGTCAACTCCAAGGCCATCGCCTCCATGCTGGACCTGGAGGACGTGCGCACCATACTCGCCCCCGACGGCGAGCGTTCGGAGGCGCATGCGCGGCTGACCGTCCTGCTCAACAAGCTGAAAGCGGAAGGGGAGGTCACCTTCCTCTCTCTCGTTGTGCCGGATGAGGACAGCGTGACCTTCTACATCGACGCGATGGTGCCCGAAATGGGGGACGACCCGGCCAATCAGCTGCCCTACGGGTCGGATATCCCCTATGTGGAGGCCGCCAGCGACGAGGCGGATCTGAAAAACTATCAGATCATCTGGGAGCAGTACCAGCGCAACCTCGGCCTGGACGAGCCGGTTATCACCGACAACGCTTATGGTTATAATTATACCGGCGTGGCGCCGGTGCTGGATGAAAGCGGCCGGGCCATCGCGGAGATCCAGTACATCCTGGACATGAACGGCGTGCGCGCGTTTTTGAACAGCGTTCTGATCCGGATGCTGCTGATCTCCTTTGCCATCACGATTGTTGCCATGCTGATCTACGTCATCTTCGTGCGCAAGGCTGTCACGCTGCCCATCGGCAAGCTGGCAAAGTTCACCAAGGAGATCACGGCTTCGGACAGCTTTGCCGACCAGCGCTCCGACATCCACACCGGGGATGAGATCGAATCGCTCAGCGATTCCTTCAACTATATGCTGGACGAGATCAGAGAGTATATGGATAATCTCTCCCACGTCACGGCGGAGAAAGAGCGCATCGGCACCGAGCTTGCGCTGGCGACCCGCATCCAGGCGGATATGCTGCCCAACATCTTCCCCGCGTTCCCGGAGCGCGACGACTTTGACATCTACGCCTCCATGACGCCCGCGAAGGAAGTGGGCGGCGACTTCTACGACTTCTTCCTCATCGACGACAGCCACATGGGCCGTGTCATGGCGGACGTCAGCGGCAAGGGCGTTCCGGCGGCGCTGTTCATGATGATCGCCAAGATCCTCATCCAGAACTTTGCCATGACCGGGCGCAACCCCTCAGCGGTGCTGGAAAAGGTGAACGAGCAGATCTGCAAGAATAACCGCGAGGAAATGTTCGTCACTGTCTGGTTCGGCGTCCTCGACCTGGATACCGGGCGGCTGACCGCCGCCAATGCCGGGCATGAGTACCCGGTCCTGAAGCGCCCCAACGGCGAATTTGAGATCATCAAGGACAAACACGGCTTCGTCATCGGCGGCATGGACGGTGTGCGCTACAAGGAATACACGCTGCAGATGGACCCCGGCTCGGTGCTGTTCCTCTACACGGACGGCGTGCCCGAGGCCACCAATGCGGAAAATGAGCTGTTCGGCATGGAGCGGGCCGTCGCAGCGCTGAACGCCGACACGAACCGCAGCCCTCAGGAGCTGCTGCAGGGTGTTACCGCCGCGGTGAATGAATTTGTCGGCGCCGCGCCGCAGTTTGACGATCTGACGATGCTGGCAATCAACTATATTGGAAAAAGGGAGGGCCCCGCTGTGCTGACCTTTGACGCAGTGATCGACAATATCCCGAAGCTCACGGACTTCATCAACGAACGTCTGGAGGCGATGGACTGCCCGATGAAGGCACAGATGCAGATCGACGTCGCCATCGACGAGGTGTTTGCGAACATCGCCAACTATGCCTATCCCGACGGCACCGGTTCCGCCACCGTCGAATTTGAGGAGCGGCAGGACCCGCACGGCATCACCCTCACGTTCATCGACAGCGGCATTCCCTTCAATCCGCTGGAGATGAAGGACCCGGACACCACCCTCTCCGCGGAGGAGCGGAGCATCGGCGGCCTCGGCATCTTCATGGTGAAAAAGAGCATGGACGACGTCAGTTACCGCTATGAGGACGGGCACAACATTCTGACAATCCAGAAAAACTTCTGATCTTTCGGAGGCGCAGCGATGGAAACCGGGCGGCAGCACATCCATTATATCGACAGCTTGCGCGTCATCTCTGCCGCAAGCGTGATCTTCATGCACACCGCCGCGTCCGGGCTGCGCGTCGGCGTGCTGGATGCCGCGCCCTATGTGACCCGCGGCTGGCATCTGATGAATCTGCTCACCAGCTTCGCCTTCACGGCGGTGCCGCTGTTTTTCATGATCTCCGGCTATCTGCTGTTCACCGACGAAAAGACGAAGGACGTGTCCCATCTGTTCCGCCGCCGCCTGCCGCGGCTGGTGATCCCGCTCGCGGTCTGGACGGTTCTGACCGCCGCGTGGCAAAGCCTGACGGCGGGGGAGGGCGCCCTCGGCATCCTCACCCGGCTGCGCGATGCGCTCTATGGCCCGGTGATCACACCGCTGTGGTTCATGTACGCGCTCATCGTGCTGTATCTGCTCTCGCCCTTTCTCTATGCCGGGCTGCACGGCCTGTCCCGGGGCGGACACCGGCTGGTGCTGGCGGTGATTGCTGCGGTCTCGCTGCGCGCCGCGCTGGCGGCGCTTTTGCCGGATCAATGGGGCAGATGGCTCAATCTCTACGCGCTGAAATCGCTTCAGGTCCTGGGCGGGAACCTGCTGCTGATGCTGCTGGGCTGGTACCTCGGCACTTGGGAAAAGCGTTTGCCGAAGCCTCTGCTCATCGCTGTGGCAGCGGCGACCTGGGCGGTCATCGTGGCGGGCACTTATGTCCGCACGCGCATCTACGGCGTTTATGACCAGGCCTTTCAGACCCAGAGCGCCGGCTTTGAGGTGCTTTTGAGCGCCTGTATCTTCCTCCTGGCAAAGCAGGGGCCTGATCGCCCGAACCGCCTGCTGCGCGCCATCCCCGCCGCGCCGCTGGCCTTTCCCATCTATCTGATGCACGGCCTGGCGCTGCTTGTCCTGTTTCGCTGCGGCATTGACCCGCTGCGCTTCCCGGAGATCCTCGGGGTGAGCGTCGGCCTGCTTGCGGTCTGCTATCTCGTCGCAAAGACCCTTGCCAGCATCCGTCCGCTCTGCTATGCCTTTACGGGCCTGCGTTACGCCGCGGCCTGCGGCAGCTGCAACTGGATCTACACCGTCCGGAAGCGGAAAGCATCGAATCAATAAGCATTGCAAAAATACCGCCTCACAAGAGTGAGACGGTATTTTTGCATAGGATATCAACGTTTTTTGAACAGAACAAGCTCCGGGTCCGCGCCTTGCGCTGCATAAGTGCAGATCAGGATGAAATCCATGTTTGCCACAACGCCGAAGCAGCGCTCTCCGCCGAATTCCGCTTCCAGCTGGTTTCCCAGATAGGTCGTCCGATCGTTCAGAAACCTCACGCTTTCACCGCTGGGAAGACGATATGCAAGGTTGACATACTGCCCTGCGAGGGCGTTGAGCCTTTCCACCTTCGGCATGCCCTCGATCTGCAATGCGTTGATCTCGTCGATGAGCTGCCGCTTGAACGCCTCAAACTGACCGCCGTCGCTTAACTCCTCATACCGTTTCCAGTAATCCAGGGTGGGCAGCTTCTCCTTCATATAGCTTCGGGCCTGTTCCTCCGTGAAGCCCTGCTTCACCATCTGGGGGATACACACACTGATCAGTTCATCCATATCGCTGTAAGTGTAGGTCCCATCGGCATAACACCATTGACAGTACGCTTCATTGAGCGATCCGTCCCGGTTCCTGCCGAGGATCGCGTCCTCCAGGGGCATCCCGCAGCACTGACAGATCAATTTATGCGGCGATCCGAGCAGGGTGTTGATCGATACGTTGAACACCTTTGACAGCAGCTTCAGCGCTTCGGTGTTTGGCACCGTCTCGCCGTTTTCCCAACGCGAAACCGCCTGCCTCGTTACAAAAACCTTTTCGGCCAGCTCATCCTGCGACAATCCGCTCCGTTTTCTGAGTTCATGCAAAACGTCCTTCGTATTCATTCCGACACCTCCTTGGAAAGAATTATACGTTCCGGGTACCCAAAAGGCAAGCAACAGACTGTTGCTCCCGCTGCTTCCGGGCAGCGTGGACCGGAGTGCCTGCTTCCGTAAAGCACGGAATAGCAAAAATACCGCCTCACAAAGTGAGACGGTATTTTTGGTCCGAGTGTTCACAACGGACTTGGCTAAAACAAAACGGAAAGAATTGATGCCACTTGCTTTGCAGCCGCGAACGCTTGCGTTGGAAAATACTATAACACATCAAGACGGCCCGAATCAAGACGGCCCGAATCAAGCATATTCAATGAGAAATTAGAAATGAAGCGTTCGCACATTCGCCTTTTTATGGAATGATTGATAGGATGAAGGCACCAAAACAAAGGAGGGCTCAAAAATGAACGAAATCACGTATCACCGCGAGGGCGATTATCTGATCCCTGATCTGATCGCGCCGCCTGCGCCGAAGATTGGCGTTTGGGGTATGAGGAGGAAACGCTATTTGCAGCAATATCATGACGGCATCTATACCGGGATGCTGCTCAGCGGGAAGCTGAACGCGCATCTGGAGGAGATTGACCGCACGGCGGAAGATATGTTCTTTCAGACAGGCGTTACAGAACGGCTGAAAGCGGAAAACCAACTCGAATGGGTACGTCAGATGAACGCGATCCGCGTGCAGGCGGAAGAAGCGGTTTTTCATGACTTGACTGATACATAAGCGGAGCACAAGTAACAAATGATTTGCATGCACGGCGGTGTGAATTCACTCCGCTGCGCATGTATCTGCGTATGCAGTTAATTGTGCTTTACCAAAGAGATGTCAAATGCGTAATCATAAGATTTCCCCCACAACTCCGCGTGGGTGTACATCGTACCGGAAGCCCGAACCGGGGACGCATCCGCGTCGAATGTCAGCGTGATGTCGGCACCGTCAACCAGCAGTCCCGGGACATCCGTGGATCCCTTTCCCGCAAAGGTGTGAGTTTGAGGGTCGTAGGTGCCCTTTAGCCATGCGGTGCCGTCCTTTGTCACGCTTGTCCCTGCATCCAGATCCATAGAGACGACTCCCGTGACCGGATAGGAAATCTCCATCTCGCCGCTCTTGCTCAGCGTCACCTCCGCGGGATGCTCGCTGCGCGATATGCCGTCCCCGTCGTCGATCACGATGGTGTATTTCCCGCTGATCCCCTTCTCATATCCGCCGTTCTGCGGTGAAGGCGTCGGCGTCGGCCGTGGTGTGGGCGAGGGCGTCGGGATCGGGGTTGGGGACGGCGTGGGTGCGGGCATCGGATCGTCGTCAGGAATGCCGGGGTTGAGCTGCGGATGCGCGGCGGGCTGCCCGGGCGTTCCCGCTTCCGTCGGCTCTGCCGTCACACGCACATACATCGACATCTGGCCCATGAACGACCTGACTGAGCCCGTGATGTCGTCGAGATCCACATTGCCGCTGTCCGGCGCAATATAGGAATTCTCCGAAAGCAGGTCATTCACAAAGGAGAGCGGCGCCGGGACTGCAGGGTCGGCCGGCGTTAAGTCGGGAGCTGATTCGCCCCGGTAGAGACCCACCGCCGAATCCAGCATACCCCTGACGCCCATATCCGAGATGTGCAGCTCATCAAGCAGGCGATCGACTGCCGCGATCTGGCTTTGGCCTGTTCCGATTGCGGTATCGGCAATATCGATGGTCAGCCCGTCATCCCCGGTATGTGTGACCATCGTAAGCAGCGACTTGATGCCCTCGCCGGCGATCACCCCGCCCGGGCCGGGCAGCAGGTCCAGATTGCTCAACCCGAACGAGTAGATTCCGTACATATCCGTCGACGTTCCGTCTTTTACAAGTTGATTCAAATAAGTTCCGATCTCTTCCGCACTTCCGCCCGCCTTTGCGATATCTTCTATCTTGTCGAGAGCGTTTTTCACATTGTAGCCGAGTCCGGCGACGCTTGTGATCGTGTTCACCGTCTTCATAAACTCGCTGTCCGCGATCGCGTCGGCGATCTGCGTCACCTGGTTGTCGTCCGTCCCGTGATACATCATCGCGCCGGTCGATGTGACCTCCAGACCAGCGTTTACCGTGGAGACGACGACGCCCGCTCCGGTCGCCAGCATCTCTCCGGCGGCCATCGACGCCGCGGCGCCGGTCGCGATCGGTGCCGCGGCAATGACAACGCCGGCGACCGCACCCGCGGTCTTCAGGGTCTTTGCCACCTTGACGCAGGTGTCTGCTTTTTCTGCAATCTTGTCGTAGCCAAGTTTCTCCTCGCCCGCAAGCGCCATCTTCAGCATTGCGTAGGCGTGTTCCGTATCGGTGTTGAGCCGTTCAGCGACCGCCTGAATTTTCTGCCCGCTTTTCGCCTTATCAAACGCATCGATGATATCCTGCGCCTTGACCTCGGAGGGTGAGAAGTCCGCAGCGTAAGCTTTCATGGCGAAAAGGCGCGGCGACATATCGCCCGTAGCCTTCTGAACGACAGTGTAGGTCGCTTCTTCCCGAACATCATCGCACTCCATCCAAAGGTCCACGGCGTCGGAAAGGCAATCGCTTACCTTCTCCGCGTTCTCAAGAGCGGCGAGGGTGTTCAGAATGAGTTCGCCGAATTCTTCCTCATTGACATTGTTTTCATCGTACTGGCTGAGCTTTTCCAGATACAGTCTCGCCTCGGTATAGTAATCCAGCGCAACGCTTCCCATCAGACGCACGACAGTTTCCGGCCCGGTGGGATTTGGGATATGCACCTGCACCCGGTTGATCAGTGCTTCTGCCCGTTTGCCTTTCAAGAAGAATCCGGGAGTGACGAGGCCGGTAAAGAGAATTGCGATCACAAGCACAACAGCGATGATCGGAACGACAAGCTTTCGTTTTTTCCTTGGCTGCGCCTGCGGGTAAGTTTGCGGCCGGAATGGCTGTGCATAGGGCTGCTGCGGAGGCGGATACTGCTGCTGTCCATAGGGAACCTGCTGCTGGGGCGGGTAATGCCCATACTGCTGGGGATACCGGGGCGCTGTCTGCCCGGACTGCGGCGGATAAGAAGCCGAGGAAGGCATAGTCTGCCCCGGCTGCGACGGAAAAGACGCCGCCTGCGGGGGATTGGGATTCGGATACCGTGGCGTTGCCTGCTGTACCGGATGATTCGGGGCGGCGACATTCTGTTGCTGCTGCGGTACTCCAGCCTGTTCCGCACTGGAGCTTGGGTTCTGCTGATGCGCAGCAGTTGAGACAGGAGCACCGCAGGCGGCACAGAAGAGGACTCCTTCATGCAGCGGCTTCCCGCAGGCGGCACAGGTGGGCGCATCTTGTTTTTCAGTTTCACATAGTGCGCCGCATTGCGGGCAGAACCGCGCATTTTCTGTCAACGCTGCGCCGCATTTCTGGCATTTTCTCTCCATGTCAGAAGCTCCTTTCTCATATTTTCATGGGAGCCAAAACCTCTCGTTTGAATAGAATTATTTTATCATCGATGCAGATACAGGTCAACAGTTTAGGCAAGCAAAGCTCAATTGTCACATTATTATTGACAGAAATGGTTACTGTACTGTTATCGAGGCACCTGCTCGACTCGTCACTATATCCGCGCTGATGCAGTGGAAGCGGTTGTGAAGCAGGAGCTTGGCCGGATGGCATCTTATCTTGCGCATGACGAGGAAGGGCTGGCGGATATTCTGGCGAAGAAGACCAACGCAGAGTTCCTTGCTAAAAAGAAGGCAACGGAGGATGCACTTGCGCGCGCTGTCAGCCGGAACGAGAAGGTGTCGGAGCTCTACGAGAAGGTCTATGAAGACAACGCCTGCGGCAAGGTGACGGACGAGTGGTTTCTGGAGCTGTCCCATAAGTATGAGGTCGAGCGCATGGAGCTGAAGGAGGCCATCGCTGCGTTACATGAGAAGCTGAACACGCTGGAAGGGCAGGAGAGCAAGAAGAAAGCTTTTCTTGCTGGTGTGCGGAAGTTCATGGAGATGGGGACGCTGACCGCGCCTCTGCTGCACGAGCTGATCGACCACATCGACGTATATGAGACCGAAGGCACAGGTAAGAACCGCACGCAGCGTATTGTGATCTATTACCGCTTCGTGGGGTATATTGAACTCCCGGAAACGGCTCTCTGCAAGAGCGATAACTACAAAGCTGATACCCGCCAGGGCGTAGCAGTGGAGTATATTCCTCAACCCGCGTAAAACAAAACGCAGGCACCAAGCCTGCGAAAATGAAAAATCGAGTGTTCATAACCTCAAATCAGTTATGAACACTCGATATGGTCCGAGTGGCGGGATTTGAACCCACGGCCTCTTGGTCCCGAACCAAGCACGCTACCAGCTGCGCTACACCCGGAGAGGGCTGCAATTTCATATCTCAGAAACGCCATATCATAATAGACGATAATCCGCCGCTTGTCAAGATTAATTTCATTCGCGCCGGCGCGCGGCCGGATTTTGACACTTTTTGCGCCTTGCCGCCTCTATAATGGGACACAGACCATCAGATTCCGGAGGTGGCAGGGATGAAGCAATACCGTGTGATCGCCGCGTCGGGCGCGCTGCTGGGGCTGGTGCTGATGAAGATGGCGTTTCCTGATCTCTCACCCGCGCTGCGCCAGCGGCTGTTCCCGAAGCTCAGCGAGGAATCCGAATCCATCGCCGCGTTCCGCACACTGGGCCAGCGCCTTTCTCTGCGCGGGGAAGAGGCGGAGACCGCACCGCCCGCCCCGGAGAAGCCCGAGGACGCGGCGGAAGCACCGTTTATCAGCTATTTCATAGAAGAGGGCACTGCGCTCACAGTGCCGGCGGCGGAACCTGTGCCCACGGAAACGCCGCTTCCTGCGGCGGTCACCGCGTTTCTGGAGCGGCAGGCCGCCTTCGCCGATCAGACGCTGCCGGAGAATGTGGATTACGCCTATGTCACGCTGCCCTTTGATTACCAGTCTCCCGTTGCAGGCTATGAATCCTCCGGCTTCGGCTTTCGCCTGCACCCGATTCTGAACATCGTGCGCTTCCACTTCGGCACGGACTTTGCCGCCAACGCGGGGGAGAGCATCGTCGCCTTTGCCGACGGCGTCGTGACCTTCGCCGGGAGCGACGACAGCTTCGGCAAGCATCTGAAGATCGACCACGGCAACGGCTGGGTCAGCCATTACTGCCATTGCAGCCGCCTTCTGGTGAACCAGGGGGAGACGGTGACGATGGGCCAGCAGATCGCGCTGGTAGGCGCCACCGGGCTCGCCACCGGGCCGCACCTGCATTTTGAGCTGAGCCGCGACGGCGTGTTCCTCAACCCGGAATACTATATTAATGTATGAGACCGGGCGTTAAGCTGGAATTCAGCCCCCTCGCGATCCTCCTGATCGCCCTGGCTTACTTTTTCGATACCAGCGGCATCGTCTCGGCCGTCGTCCCGGCGGCGGCGGTGCATGAGCTGGGGCACTTCCTGGCGCTGCGGCTTTGCAAATGCCGCCTGCGCTGCCTGCGCCTGGGGCTGGCCGGGCTGGAGATGGACTATGCGCCCCGGCAGGAGGGGCTGCGCAGCCTGCTGTGCGCTGCGGCCGGACCGGCGCTGGGCGGGCTCTATGCGCTCTGCGCCTGCGCACTGGGCGGCGATTTTTGGCTCATCAGCGGCGCTGCGTCCTTTCTGCTGACCGTGTTCAACCTCCTGCCGATCCTGCCGCTGGACGGGGGGCGCGTGCTGCGCGCGCTTTTGCCGGAGCGGGCGGCTTTGCGCTTTTCCCGCTGCGCCGCGCTGGCGCTGACGGGGGCAGGGGTGTATGTCGCGCTCGCCTATCACTCCGCAGCGCTTTTGGCGGCGGGGCTCTGGCTGGTGCTCTGCAATTTCTGCACAAGGGACAGGGAATGAGAACCTGCCCCTTGTTTTTTTCCTGCGGGTGAGATAGAATAGCCTCAATTTGTTACTTGGAGCGAGGCATGGACGGAAAACTGAAACGGATCTTGCCGCGGGTGCAGAAGCCCGCGCGCTACACCGGCGGAGAATACAATCAGATCATCAAGGACCTGCAGAGCGTGGATTTGCGTATGGCGCTCTGCTTTCCCGACGTTTACGAGATCGGCATGTCCAATCTGGGCATGCGGATCCTTTACAGCACCATCAACTCTATGAAAAACGTCTGGTGCGAGCGGGTGTTTGCACCCTGGGACGACATGGAGCAGGAGATGCGCGGCGCCGGCATCCCGCTTTACGCGCTGGAAAGCGGCGACCCACTGAGCGAATTTGACGCCCTGGGCTTTTCCCTGGGCTATGAGATGGCTTACACCACCGTGCTGAACATGCTGGACCTGGGCGGCATCCCGCTGCGTGCCGAGGACCGCCGGGAGCTGCTGCCACTCATCTTCGCCGGGGGCTCCAGCTGCTGCAACCCGGAGCCGATGGCGCAATTCATGGATCTGTTCGTCCTGGGCGAAGGGGAGGAGCTGGACAACGAGCTGCTTACCCTGCTGCTGCAGGCGAAGCGGGAGGGCTGGGACAAGCCCCGCTTCCTCCGCGCCGCCGCGCAGATCGAGGGGGTTTACGTGCCCTCACTTTATACCGCCACCTACGGCGCGGACGGCACGCTGTCCGGCGTCACGGCCCTGCCCGGCGCGCCGGAACAGGTCACCAAGCGGATCGTGACGGACTTTGAACACAGTCCCTTTCCCACAGACCAGATCGTGCCCAGCACGGAGATCGTCCATGACCGGGTGAATCTGGAGCTGTTCCGCGGCTGCATCCGCGGCTGCCGCTTCTGCCAGGCCGGGCAGATCTATCGCCCGGTCCGCTCCCGCAGCGCCGAACGCCTGGTGCAGCAGGGCATCGCCGCGCTGCGCTCCTCCGGCTACCAGGAGATCACCCTGTCCTCGCTCAGCTCCAGCGATTACCGCCCGCTGGGCGAGCTGTGCGACGGACTTCTGGATTACTGTGTTCCCCGCAGCATCGGGCTGGCGCTGCCCTCCCTGCGGGCGGACAACTTTTCCATGGACATCATGCAGCGGGTGCAGAAGGTGCGCAAAAGCGGCCTGACCTTTGCGCCCGAGGCAGGCACCCAGCGCCTGCGCGACGCCATCAACAAAAACGTCCGGGAGGAGGATCTCCTGGAGTCCTGCCGCGTCGCCTTCGCCGGCGGCTGGAACAATGTGAAGCTCTACTTCATGCTGGGCCTGCCCACCGAGACCGACGAGGACGTGCTGGGCATCGCCCAGATGGCCAACGACGTGCTGCACTGCTGGCGGGAGAACGCCGTCAACAAGAATCGCGGCGTGCGCATCACCGTGTCCACGTCCTGCTTCGTGCCCAAGCCGCACACGCCCTTCCAGTGGGCGCCCCAGGTCAGCCGGGAGGAATACCTGCGCCGCGTGCGCCTGCTGCGGGAGCACATGACGGCGCGCAATGTGACCTATAACTGGCACGACGCGGAAACCAGCGAGATCGAGTGTGTGCTCTCCCGCGGCGACCGGCGCATCGGCCCCGTGATCGAGGCGGTCTGGCGCGCCGGCGGCAAGCTGGAGGCCTGGAGCGACTTCTTCCGCTACGAACGCTGGACGCAGGCCATGGCGGTGTGCGGCTGTGAGATCGCCGATTACACGACGCGCGAGCGCGCGGAAGCGGAAGCCATGCCCTGGGACCACATCAACATGGGCGTGTCCAAGGCGCACCTTCTGCGGGAAAACCGCCGGGCGCAGGAGGGCGTGCTGTCGCCGGACTGCCGCCACGGCTGCGTCGGCTGCGGCGCGAAGGCGCTGAACGGAGGTGCCTGCGATGTCTGAAAAACTGCGCCTGCGCTTTACGAAAAGCGGGCGGGCGGTGTACATCTCCCATCTGGATCTGATGCGCACCATGCAGCGGGCGTTTCAGCGCGCCGGCTTCGCGCTGCAATACAGCGAGGGCTTCAACCCCCATCCGATCCTCTCCATTCTGCTGCCGCTGTCCGTCGGCGTTTCCAGCGACTGCGAGCTGATGGACTTTTCCCTGATCGCGCCGACGGATTTGTCCGCGCTGCCCGAGCGCCTGACGGCCGCAATGCCGGAGGGCATCCGCGTTCTGGAGGCCTACGCGCCGGAGCGGAAGGTCAAGGATTTGAAGTGGCTGCAGATCAGCGGCTTGCTGGAATACGACAGGGCAGATTATGCGACGATGCGCGACGGGCTGCAGGCCTTTTTCGCCCGCGCGTCCATCGTCATCCGCAAAAAGACCAAGCGCGGGGAGGGGGAGAGCGACATCGCCCCGGCCATCCGCTCCGTCGGCTTTGCCGCGGAGGAGGGGGGCGTCGCGCTGAAGGCGGTCATCTCCGCCCAGGAGCCGACGCTGAACCCGGATCACCTCATTGCCGCGCTGCGCCAGTGCGCGCCGGAGCTGGCGCCGGACTTCGCCGCGTTCACCCGGCGGGAGGTATTCGACGCGCAAATGCGCGTTTTTCGCTGATCGAAAAAAATGCTTGCATTCTGACAGACCCTGTGTTATCCTATTTGGGCCTGTAAACGGCATGAATACAGACGGTCCGCTTCCGCGGCGCGTGGGCGCCCTCCGGTATGAACGTCTATAAAAGGAAGGATTATTCCGATATGGCAGATCTGATCAAGACCCTGACCGAGCAGTACATGAAGGCTGCTCTGCCCGAGATGAACGTGGGCGACACCGTGCGTGTCACCGTCCGCGTCAAGGAGGGCAACCGCGAGCGCACCCAGGCCTTTGAAGGCACCATCATTGCCAAGAAGCACGGCGGCATCAACGAGACCATCACGGTCCGCCGCATCTCCTACAATGTCGGCTGCGAGAAGGTTTTCCCCGTGCACTCTCCCACGATCGTTTCCGTGGACACCGTCCGCAAGGGCAAGGTCCGCAGAGCGAAGCTTTACTATCTGCGTGATCGCATCGGTAGGGCGGCCAAGGTCAAGGAGCGCCTGTAAGGCACCCGTTGAACCGGACAAGAGAAAAAATCGGCGCGGCCTGATGGCTGTGCCGATTTTTTTGTTGCGAGATGCACGATGCTGTTATATAATACTATTTCAAGTAAAGCATAACGGGGGGAGATACCGGCATGAATGAGAACCCGGAGCTTGCAAAGAGCACGCCGAAAAAACAAAACGCTGGCATGGAGGCGCTGGACTGGCTGTACTGCATCGTGGTCGCCGTTTCCGTCATGATTTTCCTGTGCGCTTTTGTGATCCGGCCCATCTCCGTACAGGGCAGCAGCATGGAGCAGACCCTGAAGGAAAATGAGCTGGTGATGATCAATAAGCTGGCAAAGAGCTTTCACTACGGCGACATCGTGGTGCTGCGGAAAGAGTCCTTTATGACCGCGCCCATCATCAAGCGGGTGATCGCCACGGAAGGCCAGACCATCGACATCGACTTTCAGGAGGGCGTCGTGTACATCGACGGCGCGCCCCTGGATGAGCCCTATGTGAACGCGCTGACGCTGGACCCGGAGGATTTCACCGAAGCGGTGACCGTTCCGGAGGGCTGCGTGTTCGTCATGGGGGACAACCGCAACCGCTCTACCGACAGCCGCTCGGCCCGCCTGGGCTGCGTGGACGAACGCTATATTATCGGAAAGGTACTGTTCCGCTTTTCGCCGCTGAACAAATTCGGCCGCGTTGCGTGACGGACGCAGAGATGGACGAACGCTACGAAAAAATCGCGATCCAGTGGTTCCCCGGCCACATGACCAAGGCCCAGCGGATGGTGGGCGAGAACATGAAGCTGGTGGACGCCGTGTGCGAACTGCTGGATGCCCGCATTCCCTCCGCCAGCCGCAACCCGGACATTGACCGCCTGGCCGGAGACAAGCCGCGCATCGTGATCCTCAACCGCATTGACCTGGCCGACCCCGCGGTGACGGACGCCTGGACGGCGTATTTCCGCCGCCGGGGGCTGACCGTTTTGCAGACCGATGCCCGCAGCGGCAAGGGCGTGCAGCAGCTTCCCGCCGCGGTGCGCGCCGTTTTGAAGGAGAAGATCGCCGCGCTGGAGGCCAAGGGCCAGGGCAGCCGCCCGCTGCGCATCATGATCCTCGGCATCCCCAACGTGGGGAAGAGCACGCTGATCAACCGCCTGGCCGGGCGCCGGGCCGCCGTCGCGGGCGACAAGCCGGGCGTGACCCGGGGCAAACAGTGGATCCACATCGACAGCGGCCTGGACCTGCTGGACACGCCGGGCATCCTCTGGCCGAAATTTGACGCCCAGGAGGTCGGGGAGGCCCTGGCCCTCACCAACGCCATCAAGGCCGAGGTCCTCGACAGGGAGGCGCTGGCCGCCAACTTCATGCTGCGCCTGCGCGCCATGTATCCCGGGCTCATCGAGCAGCGCTATAAGTTCACGCCTGACCCGGAGAAAAACGGCTACGAGCTGCTGGAGGACGCCGGGCGAAAACGTGGCTTCCTCGTCTCCGGGGGTGAGGTGGACATCGAGCGCATGGCCGCCACGCTTCTGAAAGAGTTTCACGACGGCGCCCTTGGGCGCATCTCGCTGGAATCGCCGCCGGAGGACTGACGATGGACCTCTGGGAACTGGAACGGGAACTGGCCCGCGACGGCTCAGCGCCGGTGTGCGGCGTGGATGAGGCCGGGCGCGGCCCCCTCGCCGGGCCGGTCTGCGCCGCGGCGGTGCTTCTGCCCATGGGGCTGGAGATCCCCGGCCTGAACGACTCGAAAAAGCTCTCCGAGAAAAAGCGCGAGGCGCTTTATGACATCATCGTGCAAAGCGCCGTCAGCTATGGCATCGCCTTTGCCACGGTGGAGGAGATCGAGACGCTGAACATCCTGGGTGCCACCTATCTCGCGATGAACCGTGCCATTGCCCGCCTCACGCCGCCGCCTGCGCTTGCGCTGATCGACGGCAACCGCAGCGCCGGGATCACGTTTCCCAACCGCTGCGTCGTGGGCGGGGACGGGAAGTGCGCCTCCATCGCCGCGGCCTCCATCCTCGCCAAGGTGACCCGTGACCGCTATATGCTGGAGATGGCGCAGCGCTATCCCGCCTATGGCTTTGAGCGGCACAAGGGCTACGGCACGAAGCAGCATTACGCCGCGCTGCGCGAGCATGGCCCCTGCGAGATCCACAGGCTTTCGTTTTTGAAGGATTTGCACGGATGAAGGAAAAACTCATCGGCCGCTTCGGCGAGGGCGCCGCAGCGGACTATCTGCGCAAAAAGCGCTACCGCATCATCGGCATGAACTATTCCTGCCGCTTCGGGGAGATCGACCTGATCGCCGAGACGAAGGACTGCGTCGTGTTCGTGGAGGTCAAAAGCCGCAGGGACGCGCACTTTGCCCAGGCGCGCGAGTTCGTCACCGCCGCGAAGCAGCGCCGCCTGACCGCCACGGCCGGACTGTGGCTTGCCCAGAATCCCACGGACAAGCAGCCGCGCTTCGACGTGGTGGAGGTTTACTGCGAAAACGGGATCGTCCATTCGATCCAACATATAGAAAACGCTTTTTGAGGGTATGATTATGAACTATTTCAGCACCAGAAACGACAAGGGCGCGTTCAGCGCCGCCCAGGCGATGGCCATGGGCCTGGCCCCGGACGGGGGCCTTTTCGTGCCGGAGACCATCCCCACCGTCACGTTGGACGAGCTCAAAGCCCTGTGCGCCATGGACTATCGCGCCAGAGCCGTGAACATCATGCAGCGCTTCCTGGCGGATTTCTCCAAAGAGGAGCTGGAGGGCTTTGTCAAAAACGCCTACGCGGACAACTTTGACCATCCCGACGTGGCGCCGCTGCGCTTTACGGACGAGCACACCGCATTTCTGGAGCTGTGGCACGGCCCCACCTGCGCATTCAAGGACATGGCATTGCAGATGCTGCCCTATCTGCTGACGGCCTCGCTGAAAAAGGCCGGAGAAGCGCGGCAGGTCTGCATTCTTGTCGCCACCTCCGGCGACACCGGCAAGGCCGCGCTGGAGGGCTTTGCCGACGTGCCGGGCACGAAGATCTTTGTCTTCTATCCCTCCGGCGGCGTCTCCGCCATCCAGCGCCTGCAGATGGTGACCCAGCGGGGCGATAACGTGGGCGTCTGTGCCGTCAAGGGCAACTTTGACGACGCCCAGACCGGCGTCAAGCGCATTTTCGGCGACGCGGACTTTGCCGCGGAGCTGTCCGGGCGCGGCTACTTCCTGTCCTCGGCCAACTCCATCAACTGGGGGCGCCTGCTGCCCCAGGTGGTCTACTATTTCTCCGCCTACTGCGACTTCGTCAACCACGGCGGGCTGAAGGCGGGGGAGGAGCTGGTCTTCTGCGTCCCGACGGGCAACTTCGGCAACATCCTCGCCGGCTGGTTCGCCAGCCGGATGGGCCTGCCGGTGAAGCGCTTTGTCTGCGCCTCCAACGCCAACGACGTGCTGACCGAGTTCATCCACACCGGCGTTTACAACAAAAACCGCCCCTTCCACCTGACCATTTCCCCCTCCATGGACATTCTCGTGTCCAGCAACCTTGAGCGCCTGCTCTATATGCTCTGCGGCGATGAGAAGACCCGCGGCTTCATGGCGCAGCTCTCCGCCGACGGCTGCTACGACGTGGGGGAGACGGTGCGCGCGCAGATCGGGGAGCAGTTCTATGCCTCCTGCTGCGACGATACCGCCACCAAGGCCAGGATCGCCGAGATGTGGAATACGAAGCATTATCTCATCGACACCCATACCGCCGTGGCGGCGGACGCCATCGCCCATTACCGCGCCGAGACCGGGGACGAGACCCCGGCGGTCGTCGTGTCCACGGCCAGCCCGTTCAAGTTCGCGGCGGACGTCTGCGCCGCGCTGGATTTGGCCTGCGGCGACGATCCGCTCTCCGCGCTGTCCGATTTCTGCGCCATCCCCGTGCCGAAGCCGCTGAGCGGCCTGGATCAGCGCGCCGTCCGCTTTGACGGCGTGACGGACAAGGCGGAGATGCGCGCGGTCGTGGACGGTTTTCTGCGCTGATAGGCGCTTCCGAAACAAACAGGATCCCCCGCCTGCCAGAAGACAGACGGGGGACTGTGCGCTTTTTTCAGCAGCTGGTTTTCGGGGTGAAGGTGTCGCAGAAGGTCTCGCCCTTTTTCATCGCGGCGGTATTCTGCACGCTGATGTGTTTTGCCGTGCAGCTTTTGCAGGAAGTGTCGTTGTAGCGGCAGTTGTGCACGTTGCAGCCCACGCCCTGAACGCAGTTTTGCTCCTGTTTGCCCTGTTCCATGTTGCGCCTCCAAGTTTTGATTCATTCAGGCCCGCCGGGCCTGTGGCTTTAGTTTGAACGAAAAGGCTGTTGATTATTCCATGTCCCTGTATGTCATCGGCGACCTGCACCTCGCCTTCGGCTGCGACAAGCCGATGGACGTGTTCGGCGGGCGCTGGGAAAACTACACAGACAAGCTCCTGGAGGGTTTCGCCTCCGTGCGCCCGGAGGACACCACCGTGCTGTGCGGCGACCTTTCCTGGGGCATGAGCCTTGCCGAGGCGCGGGAGGATTTCCGCTTTATCCACAAGCTGCCCGGCAGAAAGGTGATCCTCAAGGGCAACCACGACTATTGGTGGACCACGGCGGCGCAGGCGTACCGCTTTTTCGCGGAAAACGGCTTTGACAGCATCGAGATCTTGCACAACAACTGCTGCTTTTACGGCGACGTGGCCCTGTGCGGCACCCGCGGCTGGTCGTGCGACGCCGCAGACGGCGACGATCACGACCGGAAGATCCTGCGGCGGGAGCTGATGCGCCTGGAGACCAGCCTGAAGGCGGCGGGGGAGCGGGAGAAGCTGGTGTTCCTCCACTATCCGCCGAAGCTGGTGCACTGCCAGTGCGATGAGGTGCTGGAAATGCTGCATGCCTATGGCGTCCGCCGCTGCTGGTACGGGCATCTCCACTCCGGCGGGTGCGCCCTGGGCTTTGAAGGGGATTCGGAGGGGATCCGCTTTCAGATGATCTCCGCGGACCATCTGCACTTTTTCCCGCAAAAAATCTTTTGAAATCCCCTAAAACCGTTTGCATTTTGTGTTTCTATCTGATATACTATCTTGGCATTATTGGGCAGAGCGGGAGAAAACTGCCACTTGACCGAAGAGAAAATCAGCGCAGTCTGATCATTATAGGAGGAAATACCCCATGGACATCAAGAACATAAAAAGAGAAGACGGCAAGCTCAGCTTTCAGGTGCTGGTAGATGCCGAAGCCTTTGAAAAGGCGGTCAATCAGGCCTATCTGAAGGCGAAGAAGAGCATCTATGTCCCCGGCTTCCGCAAGGGCAAGGCGCCCCGCATGGTCATTGAGGGCATGTACGGCACCAAGGTCTTCTATGACGACGCGGTGGACTCCATCGCGCTGGACGCATTCAAGGCCGGCATGGACGAGGCCAAGGACCGCACGGTGGGCGACCCGGCCATCACCAACTATAATGTGGACGACGCCAAGTGCCTCACCATCGATTTTGAAACTGCGCTGTATCCCGAGGTCACCCTGGGCCAGTACAAGGGCCTGGAGGCTGAGAAGGAGTCCGACAAGGTCTCCGCTGCCGACGTGAACAAGGAGCTGGAGGCAGTGCGCAAGCGCAATGCCCGCATCGTCACCGTGGACCGCAAGGCCAAGATGGGCGACACCGTCAACCTGGATTATGACGGCTATAAGGACGGCGTCCGCTTTGACGGCGGTAAGGACGAGGGACACGACCTGGTCCTGGGTTCCCACAGCTTCGTTCCCGGCTTTGAGGAGCAGATCGTCGGCATGTCCGCCGGCGAGGAGAAGGACATCGACATCACCTTCCCGGAGAACTATCACGAGGGTCTGGCCGGCGCTGCCGTGGTCTTCAAGATCAAGGTCAACGAGATCAAGGAAAACCAGCTGCCCGCGCTGGACGACGAGTTTGCCAAGGACGTGTCCGAGTTCGACACGCTGAAGGACTATAAGGCCAGCATCAAGAAGGACCTGGCCGCCCAGAAGAAGGCCACTGCCGAGCAGAACTTCCGCAACGCCGTGCTGAGCAAGGCCGTGGAGAACATGACCGTGGACGTGCCGGCAGCCATGATCGACGAGCGGGTGAACACCGTCATCAACGACTATGCCCGCAACTGCGCCATGCAGGGCCTGACGCTGCAGCAGTACTTCGCCATGATGGGCGCGGACGAGGCCACCTTCCGCGGCTACATTCGTCCCAACGCGGAGAAGGAAGTGCGCAGCGAGCTGCTGCTGGAGAAGGTCGCCGAGGTGGAGAACATCACCGTCACCGCCGAGGAGATCGAGGAAGAATACGGCAAGGCCGCCGCGTCATACAATATGGAGATTGACCGCGTGAAGGCCAGCGTCCCCTCCGAGATGATCGAGCGCGACCTCAAGCTGCGCAAGGCGGCCGACCTGATCGCCGACAGCGGCGTGGCGATTGACAAGGCCGAGAGCGCCGAGGACGAGGGCACGGCGGAGAAGGAAGAGAAGAAGCCTGCCGCCAAGAAGACGGCTGCGAAGAAGCCCGCCGAGGAGGCAAAAGAGGAATAATAACCCGCTGATTCGGTTATGCTCTCTTGGATTTTGCCGAGAGAACGGCACCCCGGACCGAAAGGAGAGTACAACAGCATGAGCTTAGTCCCCTATGTCGTGGAGCAGACCTCCCGCGGCGAGCGCTCCTATGACATTTTTTCCCGACTTCTCAATGACCGCATCGTGATGCTCAGCGAGGAAGTCAACGATGTGACCGCGTCTTTGATCGTGGCGCAGCTTCTCTATCTGGAGGCGCAGGACCCCGACAAGGACATCCAGTTCTATATCAACACCCCCGGCGGCTCCGTCACCAGCGGCTTTGCCATCTATGACACGATGCAGTACATCAAGTGCGACGTGTCCACCATCTGCATCGGCATGGCGGCCAGCATGGGCGCGTTCCTGCTGTCCAGCGGGGCAAAGGGCAAGCGCATCGCCCTGCCCAATGCGGAGATCATGATCCACCAGCCCCTGGGCGGCTTCCAGGGCCAGGCGACGGACATTGAGATCCACGCCCAGCAGATCCTGAAGATCAAGGATAAGCTGACCGGCATCCTGGCGGCAAACTGCGGGAAGGACGCGGCCATCGTCCGCGCCGACTGCGAGCGCGATAATTTCATGAGCGCGGAGGAGGCCCGGGAGTACGGCCTCATTGACAAGGTTATCTTCAAACGCTAAGGAGCGATAGGGGGTATGCACTACCCCCTATCGACATATTCAGGCAAGAGGTAAGGACGTAGCATATGGCAAGAACCGAAGTGACCAAAACCATCCGCTGTTCCTTCTGCGGCAAGCCCCAGTCCGAGGTGAACCGTCTGATCGCGGGGAACGGCTCTTATATCTGTGACGAATGCGTCCGGCTGTGCATGGGCATTATTGATGAAAACTATGCGCAGCAGGAGGGCTACGGCGTACCCGCCGCCGCGCACGCCGCGGGGGATACGCCGGAGAAGCTGCCCAAGCCCGCGGAGATCCGCCGGGTGCTGGACGACTATATCATCGGCCAGGAGCGGGCGAAGATCGCCCTGTCCGTGGCGGTCTACAACCACTATAAACGCATCTATTTCGGCGGCGCCGACAGCGATGTGGAGCTGCAGAAGAGCAACATTCTCCTGGTCGGCCCCACCGGCAGCGGGAAGACCCTGTTTGCCCAGACCTTGGCCCGGCTGCTGGACGTTCCCTTTGCCATCGCCGACGCCACGACGCTGACCGAGGCCGGCTACGTGGGCGAGGATGTGGAAAACATTCTGCTGCGGCTGCTGCAGGCGTCGGATTCTGACGTGGAGCGCGCCCAGCACGGCATCATCTACATCGACGAGCTGGACAAAATCTCCCGCAAAAGCGAGAACACCTCCATCACCCGCGACGTTTCCGGCGAGGGCGTGCAGCAGGCGCTGCTGAAGATCCTGGAGGGCACTGTGGCCGCCGTCCCGCCCCAGGGCGGACGGAAGCACCCCCACCAGGAGTTCATCCATATCGACACCACCAACATCATGTTCATCTGCGGCGGCGCCTTTGACGGCCTGGACAAGATCATTGAGCAGCGCATGGACAAGAAAAGCATGGGCTTTGAGGCCGAAATCAAGAGCAACAAGGAGCGGGACGTGGGCAGCATATTGCAGAATGTGCAGCAGCATGACATCCTGCGCTTCGGCATCATCCCGGAGCTGATCGGCCGTCTGCCGGTCATCACGCCGCTGAACTCCCTTGGGCGGGACGACCTGGTCCGCATCCTGACCGAGCCGAAAAACGCCCTGACAAAGCAATATACCGCGCTTTTGGCGCTGGACAACGTGGAGCTGGTCTTTGAGCCGGAGGCGCTGGAGGCCATCGCCGACAAGGCCATCGAGATGGAGATCGGCGCCCGCGGACTGCGCAGCGTGATGGAAAAGGCCATGACCAAGGTCATGTACGAGGTGCCCTCCGATCCCGGCATCCGCCGGGTCACCATCACGGCGGACTGCATCCGCGAGGGGACGGAGCCGCAGCTGCTGCGCGCCTGAGAGGAAGACCACTTTGCCCGCCGCGCCGTGCGCGGCACAGATTGAGGAATACTATGGAAACACGAAACGAAAAAAGCAACATTGTTCAGACGCTGCCGGTGCTGCCCCTGCGGGGGATCACGGCCTTTCCCGACACCGTCCTGAATTTCGACGTGGAGCGGCCCTTGTCCGTCGCGGCGCTGAACAGCGCCATGAGCGCCGATCAGATGATCTTTCTGGTGAGCCAGAAGGACATCTCCACCGCCGTCCCCACAGAAGAGGATCTTTACAGCATCGGCACGGTCTGCCGCATCCGGCAGATCCTGCGCATCCCCGGCGGCGGGATGGTCAAGGTCATGGTGGAAGGGCAGTACCGCGCCCGCATCATCGTCCTGAATGAGACCACGCCCAGCTACAGCGCGGTGGTGGAGTCCATCCCGGCAAAGCCCTGCCCGGTCTCCACGCCCGGCCTGGAGGCGCTTTTGCGCCGCTGCCTGGCGCTGTTTGAGGAGTACGCCGGCGCTTCCGGCGCCGTGACGCCGGAGATGTTCCTGACCGCCGCCGATTGCAGCGACCTGGGCCAGACGGCGGACTTTGTGGCGCAGAACGTGGGGCTGAAGCACACGGAAAAGCAGCTTCTGCTTGAAGAGCTGCGCCCGCGCCAGCGCATGGCCATGCTCAACCGCATGCTGCGCCGGGAGATCACCGTGCTGACGCTGGAAAAGGACCTGGACGACGCCACCAAGGAAGAGATGGACCGCGCCCAGCGCGATTACTATTTGCGCGAGCAGATGAAGGTCATCCGCAGCGAACTGGGCGAAGGGGAGGAGACCGGGCCGGAGGAGTTTTCCGAATACCGGGAGAAGATCCAGGCCCTTCATCTGGACGAGGCGGTGGAGGAGAAGCTGCTGAAGGAGGTCACGCGCCTTTCCAAGCAGCCCTTCGGCAGCAGCGAAAGCTCTGTCATCCGCTCATATCTGGACACCTGTCTGGAACTGCCCTGGAACGTCCGTACAAAGGACGACATCGAAATCTCCCGGGCGAAGAAGTGCCTGGATGAGGATCATTACGGCCTGGACAAGGTCAAGGAGCGCATCCTGGAGTTTCTCGCCGTGCGCCAGATCTCTCCCGAGACGAAGAGCAGCGTGCTCTGCCTCGTGGGGCCTCCCGGCGTCGGCAAGACCAGCATCGCCATCTCCGTGGCCCGCGCCATGGGCCGCTCGCTGGCCCGCATCTCCCTCGGTGGCGTGCATGACGAGGCTGAGATCCGCGGCCACCGCAAAACCTATGTGGGTGCCATGCCGGGGCGCATCGTCTCCGGACTGATGCAGGCGAAGAGCATGAACCCTGTCATGGTGCTCGATGAGATCGACAAGCTGGGCTCGGACTATCGGGGCGACCCTTCCTCCGCGCTGCTGGAGGTCTTTGACGCGGAGCAGAATTACGCCTTCCGCGACAATTTCCTGGAGATCCCGCTGGACCTCAGCGACGTGCTGTTTATTACCACGGCCAACACCATGGACACCATTCCCCGCGCGCTGCTGGACCGTATGGAGGTCATTGAGCTGGGCAGCTATACCGATGAGGAAAAGCTGCGCATCGCCAAGGCCCATCTGCTGCCGAAGCAGCGGAAAAAGCACGGGCTGAAGGCCACAGCGCTGCGCGTCAGCGACGATGCGATCCGGGAGATCATCTCCGACTACACGCGGGAGAGCGGTGTGCGCATTTTAGAGCGCCAGTTTTCCGCCCTTTGCCGCAAAACCGCGCGCATGATCGCCGCGGGCGAGCGCAAGAGCCTCAGCATCCGCGCCGGCCAGCTCGCCCCTTACCTGGGCGCGCCGAAATACAAGGAAAGCCGCCTCTATCCCAGGGACGAGGTGGGCCTGGTGCGCGGCCTTGCCTGGACGCAGGTGGGCGGCGAGGTGCTGGACGTGGAGTGCGCCGTCATGCCCGGCAGCGGCAAGCTGGAGCTGACCGGCAACCTGGGCGACGTGATGAAGGAATCGGCCCGCGCCGCCGTCAGCTATATCCGCACCCGCTGCGGCGTTCTGGGCATCGACCCGGAGTTTTACAAATCGAAAGACATCCATCTCCACTTCCCGGAGGGGGCCGTGCCCAAGGACGGGCCCAGCGCCGGCATCACCATCTGCATCGCGCTGATCTCCGCGCTGACCGGGCTTCCGGTGCGCCGCGACGTGGCGATGACAGGGGAGATCAGCATCCGCGGGCGCATCCTGCCCATCGGCGGGCTGAAGGAGAAGACCATGGCGGCTCTGCGCACCGGCATCCACACGGTCATCATCCCGTCGGAAAATGAGAAGGATCTGGAGGAGATCGACCAGACTGTGCGCAGCGCGCTGAATTTTGTCACCACGGACCACGTGGATAAGATCCTGGATACCGTTCTGATCCGCACCGCCGTGCCGGAGGAGCCGATACAGCGCATCCCCGTCGCCGACCCGGCTGAACGCGGCGCCAGAACCATCCGCCAGTGAATATGATGAACCTTCACAACGTCGAGTTTATCAAATCCGCAGCTTCCGCGGGCGCTTTTATCCGGGACGGGCGGCCCAACATCGTCTTTTCCGGGAAGAGCAACGTGGGGAAAAGCTCGGTCATCAACTGCCTGCTGAACCGCAAAAACTTTGCCCGCGTCGGGGCGCAGCCCGGCAAGACCGTCCACATCAACTACTTCCTTGTGGACAAGGCCGCCTATTTCACGGATCTGCCGGGCTATGGATTCGCCAAGGTCTCAAAAGCCGAGCGGGACCGCTGGGGCGCGCTGATGGAGGCTTTTTTTGCCGAGCCGGGGCTTATCACGCTTGGCATCATGATCGTGGACGCCCGCCACAAGCCCACGGCGGACGACGTGACCATGGCGGCCTGGTTCAAAGAGACCGGCTGCCCCATGGTGATCGTCGCCAACAAGCTGGACAAGCTGGCCAAGCGGGAGATCGAGGGCAATATGGCCGTCATCCGCGCCACGCTTGCGCTGGATGAAAGCGCCGTGCTGATCCCGTTTTCTGCCGAAAAACGCACCGGCAGGGAGCAGCTTCTGGCGGAGATCACGAGGTTTGTCTGAACATGGAACAGGAACCGACCTATCATCTGGAAGGCATCATCCGGACCCGCGAGGAGATGGAGGACTTTGAAGGCCCCCTGACGCTGATCCTGATGCTGCTGAGCAAAAACAAAATAGAGATTCGGGACATCCAGGTGTCTGAGATCCTGGAGCAGTATCTTGCCTATCTCGACGAGATGAAGGCGATGGATCTGGAGATCGCCAGCGAGTTTGTCCAGATGGCCTCCTATCTGCTCTTTATCAAAACAAAGATGCTCCTGAACACCGAGGAAGAGCCCAGCGAGCTGGAACTGCTCATCGCTTCGCTGGAGCAGATGAAAAGCCGGGATGTCTATGCCTCCGTTAAGGAGGCCTGTCCCGCGCTGGACGCCGCGGCCCGGCGTGGCATGCTCTATCAGACCAAGCCTCCGGAGCCGCTGCCCGGCGGGAAAGAGTACCGCTATCAACATGAGCCCTGGGAGCTGCTGAAGGCCCTGTCCAACGCGCTTTTGCGCGCAGGCAGCGCGCCGGAGGCGGAGGAAGAGGAGGCACCGGAGCGCCGCCGGAGACTTTACCCCCGCCGCATCGTCTACAATGTGCGGGAAAAAAGCCGGGAGATCTTGCTGCGCCTTCGCTCCGCCGGACAGATCTCGCTGCTGGATTTTTACCGCAGCAGCCGCAGCCGCAGCGAGGTGGTGGCCACCTTCGTCTCCATCCTGGAGCTTTGCAGCCTGGGCCGCACCAGACTGCAGCGGGAAAATGACGAGATCATGGTCAGCTTCACCGGCGGTGAAATCGAAGAGATCCTCGACCAGATCGGTCAATGAGGCAGGAGGGGACAAGCCATGGAATTGAATGAGATCATCGCGTCGATGGAGGCGATTTTGTTCGCCGCCGGCGATGTCGTCCCCGCCGCCCGTATCGCCCAGGTCCTGGGCGTGGAGACCCAGGCGGTGCTGGATGCCGCGGCGGTTCTGGCGCAGTCGCTTCTGGAGCAGGGGCGGGGCATCCGCCTGCTGCGGCTGGAGGACAATTTGCAGCTCTGCTCCGCCCCGGAGTATTCCCAGGCCGTCATCCGCGCGCTGGAGCAGCGGCGTCCGCCGCGGCTTTCCTCCGCCGCGCTGGAGGTGCTGGCCATCGTGGCTTATTTCCAGCCGGTCACCAGGGCGTACATCGACCAGATCCGCGGGGTGGACAGCTCCTATACCGTGGGCGTGCTGATCGAGCGCGGCCTGATCGAGCCCGCCGGAAAGCTGGAGGTCCCCGGCCGCCCGACCCTTTATAAGACGGGCAGCGTGTTTTTGCGCACGATGGACATCCAATCTTTGGACGAGCTGCCCACGCTGCCGAACATGGACACGGATGAGGGCATCATCGCGCTGCAGAACAAGATCGAAGCGCTGCAGGCCGGTGAGCTGGAGGGGCAGATCAGCTTTTCCGAAGCCGAATAAGAGAATTCGCAATTTCGCTGAGGGGAGGGAACAAGCGCATGATCGCCTGGTGCATCGTTCTGCTGGTGCTGCTTTTGATTCTGACCTTCCCCGTCGGTCTGGACGCGGCCTACAACCCTCAGCGCTGGTTTATCAAGCTGAAGCTGGGGCCGTTCCGGCTTAGCATATTGCCGTCTGACGGGGAGAAAAAGAAGAAAGAGCCCAAAAAAGAGGAAACAAAGCCGGAGCAGCCGGGCGGGGATGCGCCGAAAAAGCGCCCGAAACTGACGCTGGATGATATTCTGACGCTTCTGGAGATCGGCCTTGACGCCCTGCGGCGGACCTTCCGGCATCTGAGCATCGACCGGTTTTACCTTTCCTGGACTGCCGCGGCGGACGATCCTTATGCCGCCGTGCAGCA
This sequence comes from Oscillospiraceae bacterium, assembly GCA_015068365.1. Taxonomy (GTDB): domain Bacteria; phylum Bacillota; class Clostridia; order Oscillospirales; family Oscillospiraceae; genus SVKR01. Next base: position 801 of record SVKR01000058.1, on the reverse strand, counting down.
GTACGGGCGCGTAAACGCCATTCTGGGCACCCTTGCAGGCCCGGCGCACCGGGGCCTCAGCTTCCGGGATGAGGACGTGCGGACGGACCTGGATCTGACCGCCGCATCGCCGGTCATCGACGGGCAGATCATTCTGAGCATCCAGATCTGGGAAATCCTTTTGATCGCCATTTGCGCGCTCGCCTCCTTGCTCAAATGGTATCTGAATAAAAAACGTGCAGTGCGCGCCGAGACGGGCGACGCCAGAAAGGAGCTTGCCTGATGGAAAATTCCAATATCAGCAGCCTGATGGAGACCACGATGGGGAAAATCCGCGAGATGGTGGACGTTAATACCGTCGTGGGCTCTCCCATTACCACGCCGGACGGGATTACGGTTATCCCGGTCAGCCGCATCAGCTATGCCTTCGCCACCGGCGGAAGCGACTTCCGCATCAAGGAAAAGCCCGGCTTCGGCGGCGGCAACGGTGCCGGCGTCAAGATCGAGCCCATCGGCTTCCTCATCGTCAAGGACGGCAACGTCCGCATGGTCGGCATCACGCCGCCGGCGAACAACACGATCGACCGCGTGATCGAGAAAGCGCCGGAGCTGATGGACACGCTGGAGACCTTCTTCAAAAAGCGCACGCCGGAGAATGCGGAATAATCCCGGCCTGCCCAAAGCATAATAAGCACTGCCCGACGCGGAAAAATGATCGGGCGGTGCTTATTTTGAAAGGTGCTTGGATGAAACGATTGATTCTTCTTGTGCTGCTTTTGTCCTTCCTGCTGCCGGGGAGGGCGGTGGCGGCGGAGCCTTCCG
>SVKR01000057.1 GCA_015068365.1 Oscillospiraceae bacterium | reverse complement strand
CAGGCCACGGCGTCGGAATAGTAGGCGTCCTCCGCCACGTCGCTGAACGGACCGGCGGCGAAGGCCGTCACGCTGCCCAGCGTCAGCATGAGCGCGAGCAGGATCGCCAGAACTCTCCTTGTTTTCATAATACGTTTCCTCCCTTGGTCAGATTGTTTCGCCCCTGCCGCGCCGGCGGCGGGCGAAGCGGCGAGAAAGACATAAAAACTACAGTGTAATTATTATACCACCGCTTGCCGGACAAAGGCAAAAGAAAAAAGTTCTGAAATCGCAGGATCTCAGAACTTTTCTTTTTCAGATCGCAAAGGGCAGAAATGCGACGGCCACCGCGAGGAGAATCGACGGCAGCAGATTCGCCACACGGATCTTTTTACCCCAGACCAGGTTGAGGCCGACGCAGAAGATCAGAATCGAGCCGATCAGCGACAGGTTATCCAGCGCGGCCTGGGTCATCAGCGGCTTGATGAGCGCCGCCAGAAGCGTCATCAGCCCCTCGAACACGAACACGGGGATGGCGGAGAACATGCAGCCCTTGCCCATGGAGCAGGTCATCACCAGGACGATGACAAAGTCGAGGATCGCTTTTGTGGCGAGGATCGACCAGTCGCCGCTGATGCCGTCCTGAATCGCGCCGACGATGGCCATGGCGCCGATGCTGACGGTGAGGGACGCGGTCACAAAGCCGTCCACAAAGGATTTGTCCTTCGCGTTGCCGGTCTTGCGCTTCAGCCATTCGCCGAACTGAGTAAAGCGCTTTTCGATGTCGATGGCCTCGCCGATGAGCGCGCCCAGGGCCAGGCAGAGGACGACCATCAGCGCCCGGGCGCTGGTAAGCGCGCCGTCGCTGAGGCGCAGCATGCCCGCCATCGCGCCGGCGAAGCCGATGAACAGCACGCTGACGCCGCAGGCCATATTCAGGCTCTCCTGGAATTTTTCTTTCAAAAAGCGGCCGAACAGCAGCCCGACGATGCCGCCCAGGAGGATGCCGACGCTGTTGATAATGGTTCCAAGACCAAACAAAGGGGGTTCCTCCTGTCAGCTGAGGGTCGTGCCCGTCGCCAGGCTCATCACCAAAATCGTCATGATGGCCAGGGGCGCGACGTATTTCACCAGAACGCGGTAGATCCCCGCGAAGCGGAAGCGGACGCCGCAGCGCTCGATCTCCGCGATGGCGCTTTCCGGCTTCCAGACCCAGCCGACGAAGATGCAGCAGCCCAGGGCGCAGATCGGGATCATCAGCCGGTCGGTGAAGTATTCCATAAAGTCACAGAACGCGGGATAGGTGACGCCGTTGGCCGCGTCGATCCAGATGCCCTTGAGCGGGATGGCAGCCTGGGAGCAGGTGTAGAGGCAGCCGATCAGGAACATGACGGTGCACACCCCGATCGTCGCGCCCTTGCGCTTCCAGGAAAAGCGCTCCGTGAGGAAGGCCACGATGCTCTCCACCAGGGAGATGCAGGAGGTCAGCGCCGCGAAGAGCAGCAGCAGATAAAACAGCACGGCAAACACGCGGCCGCCGGGCATCTGCTGGAACATCCGCGCCAGCGAGACGAAGGCGAAGCCGCCGCCCTTGCCCACCTGGTCACGCCCCAGGGTGGCGAACACCGCCGGGACGACGATGAAGCCGGCGATGACGGCCACCAGCGTGTCCATTCCGCAGATGATGAAGGAGTTTTTCGAGATGTTCTCCTGCTTCGACAGATACGAGCCGTAGGTGATCAGGATCGCCATGCCGATGGACAGGGAATAAAAGGCCTGTCCCAGCGCGGACAGCACCGTCTGGAACGAGACCTTGCTCCAGTCGATGGAGAGCATATAGCGCAGGCCCTCTTCCGAGCCGGGCAGCGTCACGGCGCGGACCAGCAGGATCAGCAGCAGGAGGAACAGGGCGGGCATGCCCACCTTGTTGAAGCGCTCCACGCCGCTTTCCACGCCGCGGATGATGATGACGGCGTTGAGTGCCATGAAGATGGCGGCGAACAGCAGCGCCACCCAGGGGATGGCGGTGGTGCCGTCGGCATTCGCGCCCAGCATGGAATAGAAATAGCCCAGCGGCTCGGCGTAGATCGCGGGGGCCTCGGTCAGATAGCCGAAGACATAGCGCAGCACCCAGCCGCCCACATGGCTGTAATAGCAGGTGATGACGAACGCGCCCAGCACGCCGATCCAGCCCACCCAGGCAAAGCCCTTGTGGCCCAGCTTGTGGAACGCACCGACAATGTTGGCCTGGCTGGCCCGCCCGATGGAGAGCTCCGTCATCATGAGGGGCACGCCGAGGAAAATGACGATGAGCAGATAAATCAGCAGAAACGCGCCGCCGCCGCCTTCAAAGGCCCTGCCCGGAAACTTCCATATATTTCCCAGTCCAACCGCCGAGCCGGCGGCAGCCAGGATGAATCCGAGCTTGCTGCCCCACTGTGCGCGCTTCTTTTCCATTTTCTAAACCGCTCCTAACATTTGGTAATCGAACTGATTATATACAGGTCCGATTGCCGCTGTCAAGTCACAAAGCGGCAACCGATGCGCACCGGGGCGTCACTTTTCCTCGCACTCCCGCTGTTTTTCGCGCTGCCGCTGCTCCGCCCGGATGCGGTCCATGTACCCGGCGGTGATGATGCCGGAGGGAAGCGCCACGATGGCGATGCCGAAAATGCTGGAGAGCATCGTGATGACCCGCCCGGCGGTGGAGACCGCGTAGATGTCCCCGTATCCGACGGTGGTGAGGGACACGGTCGCCCAGTAGACCGCGTCGAAATAGCGGTCAAAGCTCTCCGGCTCCACGTTGAAGATCACGAGCGCCGCGATGAGGATGTAGGTCAGCGCCAGCGTCCCCACTGCCAGAAGCGCCCGGCGCTGGGCCTTGATAACGTCCACGACGATCACGATGCTGCTGGAATAGCGCAGCATCTTTGCCGCGCGGAACACGCGGAAGGCCCGCATCAGCCGCACGATCTTCAGCAGGCGGATGCCCCCGGCAGCGCCACGCCATGCGCAGTCAGCTCCGCGATGAGCTGATCGTATGAGGTGAACGTGATCCCGGCAAATCCCAGCGCGCGGGCCGCCTCCACATTCTCCGCAGTGTCGTCAATGAAGACGCACTCCTGCGCGTCCAGGCCGTATTCGCGGAGGAACAGCGTGAACATCTCCGGCGAGGGCTTGGTTTTGCCCACCCGGAAGGAAACCAGCCCGCCGTCCATCCAGGGTAGGAAGGCCAGCGATTCGCCGCACTCGTCATAGGCTTTCTTTGAATAGTTGGACAGGTAATATACGCCGTAGCCGGCAGCTTTCAGCCCCCGCACCAGCGCAATGGCATAGTCGCGCATCACCAGCATCCCCTTCAGATCGGAAAAGGCCGTGTACAGCTCGTCCCGGATTTCGGGGTCCATGCCGGCAAAGCCCCGCAGCGTCTCCTCCTCCGTGATCTCGCCCCGCTCGAACTGCCCCCAGTAAGGGCTGTAAACAGCGGCCTTGACGATGCGGCGCGCAAGCGCAGCGTCAAAGCCCTTGTCGGCCAGAAACTCCATCAGCCGGAAGTCGGCGAGAACGCCGCCGATGTCAAATACGATGTTCCGAATCACGGTCCGTCATCTCCTTATCATCCGGCATTTTACCATGGAATGCCCCCGTACACAACTAAAACCGCCCGCCGGCGGGGCACTTTGCCGCAAAATGATTCGTGTTTCGCTCAAAACAGTACTGTTTTTTTGCGAATCTATGCTATAATGATTACATGATGGCGAAACGCCGCAAAGCGTTCCGCCGCACCGCTTTGCGGTGCAGCAAAACAGCAACGCTGTTTTGCCATGTATTCATTGCAATGAGCATCGGGCGAATGATTTTT
>SVKR01000056.1 GCA_015068365.1 Oscillospiraceae bacterium | reverse complement strand
TTTGGCAGCGAATGATTTGAAAAATCATTCGCCCGATGCTCATTGCAATGAATACATGGCAAAACAGCGTTGCTGTTTTGCTGCACCGCAAAGCGGTGCGGCGGAACGCTTTGCGGCGTTTCGCCATCATGTAATTATTATCATGTCGCTGTGGAAATAACAAGCGCTTGCCAAAAAAAGACACGCGCAGATGGAGGTCTGCGCGTGTCTTGGAGCTTGTCAAAAAAGTCTTTTTGACAGTCTGGGCGCGTTGCAGAATACGCAATGTGTGTCATTGCGAGGCCCCGCAAGGGGCCGTGGCAATCCGTTTTTCCTATGAGCTGAAGCATAGTTTTTTGACAGTCTGAAAGACACGCGCAGATGGAGGTCTGCGCGTGTCTGCTTTTTTCTTATCCCAGCATCTGCTCGATGGCGGCCTTCGGCACCACGCCGACGGACTTGTTCACGGGCTGGCCGTCCTTGAACAGCAGCAGCGTGGGGATGGACTGAACGGAATAGTTCATGGCCAGGCGTGGCTGCTCGTCCACGTTGATCTTGCCGACCTTCACCTTGCCCTCATACTGCTTCGCCAGCTCGTCCACCACGGGGGAGAGCATCTTGCACGGGCCGCACCAGCTTGCCCAGAAGTCCACCAGGACGGGCAGCGCGGAATTGGTCACTTCGGCCTCGAAATTGTCCTGCGTCAGTTCTACGATCATGGCAATCTTCCTTTCGTGTTTCTCAAATCGGGTTTGGTTTTGTTCTATCTTGCCCTGCGCCTTGCCGGATTATCCGCCGAGATAGGCCTTCTTGACGGCCTCGCTCTCGGCGAGCTCCTTGCCCGTGCCGGACAGGGTGATGACGCCGGTCTCCATGACATAGGCCCGGTCGGCCACGGACAGGGCCATCTGCGCGTTCTGCTCCACCAGCAGGATCGTCACGCCCTGCTGGTGCAGATCGCGCACGATGTCGAAAATGAATTCCACCAGGATGGGGGACAGGCCCATACTCGGCTCGTCGAGCATCATCAGCTTTGGGCGGCTCATCAGCGCGCGGCCCATGGCCAGCATCTGCTGCTCACCGCCGGAGAGCGTGCCGGCGATCTGTTTGCGGCGCTCTTTCAGCCGGGGGAACTGCTCAAAGATGGCCTCCATGGCCTCCGCCGCGCCCTCCGGCGCGGTGAACGCACCCATGTCCAGGTTCTCCTGCACGGTCATCTGCAGGAAGATGCGCCGTCCCTCCGGCACCTGCACCAGCCCGCGCTCCACCAGCTTGTGCGCAGGAACGTGGGTGATGTTCTCGCCCATGAACTCGATGCTGCCGGTCTTGGAGCGCAAAAGCCCGGAGATGGTTTGCAGCGTGGTGGTCTTTCCGGCGCCGTTTGCGCCGATGAGCGTCACGATCTCGCCCTCGTTGACCTCAAAGGACACGCCCTTGATGGCATGGATGGCGCCGTAGTAGACGTTCATATCCTGCACTTTCAGAATCGTCCCCATGCCTCACGCCTCCTTTTTCTTGCCGAGATAGGCCTCGATGACCGTGGGGTTGGACTGGATCTCGGCCGGGGTGCCCTTGGCGATGACCTTGCCGAAGTTCAGCACGCAGATGCCCTCGCAGATGCCCATGACCAGGCTCATGTCATGCTCGATGAGCAGCACGGCGATGTTGAACGTGTCGCGGATCTTGACGATGTTCTCCATCAGCTCCGTGGTCTCGGAGGGGTTCATGCCCGCGGCGGGCTCGTCCAAAAGCAGCAGGCTGGGGTTGGTGGCCAGGGCGCGGACGATCTCCAGCCGGCGCTGCGCGCCGTAGGGCAGCGAGCCTGCCTTGGCTGCGGCCATGTCCTGCATGTCGAAAAGGCTCAGCAGCTCCAGCGCACGGCTGTGCGCGGTTTTTTCCTGGCTCCAGTACGCCGGCAGGCGCAGAATGCCGCTGAACATGCCGTAGCGGATGGAGTTGTGCATGCCCAGCTTGACGTTGTCCTCCACGGACAGGTTGTTGAACAGCCGGATGTTCTGGAAGGTGCGGGCGATGCCCGCCTTGTTGATCTGCACCGTGTTCATGCTGTGGGTGTCGCGCCCGTCCAGCAGGATGGTGCCGCGGGTGGGCTCATAGACCTTGGTCAGCAGGTTGAACACCGTGGTCTTGCCCGCGCCGTTGGGGCCGATCAGACCCGCGATCTCCGTGCGGCCGAGGATGAGGTTGAAGTCGTCCACGGCGGTGAGGCCGCCGAAGTCGATGCCCAGGTGGCGGCATTCCAGGATCGGGGTCTTGTCCAGGTCGCGCTGGGGGATATAGGCCTCGGAGGGCATGGGCACCAGCGGAGAATCGTTGGGGGATGTCACTTTCTTCGGCATGGCTCAGACCTCCTCTCTGTTTCTGCCGGGGAGCAGCTTTTGCAGCAGCGCTTTCAGCTGCGGGCTGTTGGTGCCCAGCATGACCAGGATCAGCACGATGGCGTAGATCAGCATGCGGTAGTCGGCAAAGCCGCGCAGCGCCTCGGGCAGAATGGTCAGCGCGGCGGCGGCGATGATGGAGCCGAACATGTTGCCCAGCCCGCCCAGCACCACGAAGACCAGGATCAAAATCGAAGTGTTGAAGTCGAATTTCACGGCGACGATGGTGTTCTGCCCCAGGGCGAACAGCGCGCCCGCCGCGCCCGCCAGGGCCGCGGAGGTGACAAAGGCCATCATCTTGTATTTCGTCACGTTCACGCCCACGCTCTCCGCGGCGATGCGGTTGTCGCGCAGGGCCATGATGGCGCGCCCGGCGCGCGAGCGCACCAGATTGAAGATGATGAACAGCGTCACCAGAATCAGCAGAAAGCCCGCCAGGAACGTGGAGATCTTCGTGACATTGGGGATGCCCATGGGGCCGTTGAGGATCATGCGCCCGCCCTCGGCCAGGGTGACGTTGGGCTTGAGGAAGCTGAAGTGCAGCCCCGCGCCGTCCACGCCGACGTAGAGGTTCTCGATCAGCGACTTGATGATCTGCCCGAAGGCCAGCGTCACGATGGCGAGATAGTCGCCGTTCAGGCGCAGCACCGGGACGGAGATGATCGTGCCGACGATGCCGGCCATCACCGCGCCGATCACCAGCGCGATGGCCAGCCGCAGCCCCGGCGAAGGCACCGCTGACTGCAGCGCGGCGGCGGCGACGGCGCCGGAGAAGGCGCCCACGCTCATGAACCCGGCGTGGCCCAGGCTCAGCTCGCCCAGGATGCCGACGGTCAGGTTCAGGCTCAGCGCCATGACCACATAGGCGCAGATCGGCACCAGCTGGCCCCGCAGCGTGGGGGAGAAGGCGGGGTTGGCGGTCAGGAGCTGCAGGATGACGAAGGCGGCGATGACGAACAGATAGGTCAGATAGTTGCCGCGGACCTGGCGGTCCATGGTTTTCAGCTTGTTCACGTCCGCACCCCCTTACACCTTCTCGCGGATCTTCTTGCCCAGCAGGCCCGTGGGCTTGACGAGCAGGACGATGATCAGCACGAGGAAGACGATGGCGTTGGCACGCTGCGTGGAGATGTAAGCGCCGGCGAAGATCTCGATGACGCCGAGCAAAATCCCGCCCAGCAGCGCGCCGGGGATGGAGCCGATGCCGCCGAACACGGCGGCGGTGAAGGCCTTGATGCCGGGCATGGAGCCGGTGGTG
>SVKR01000055.1 GCA_015068365.1 Oscillospiraceae bacterium | reverse complement strand
GATAGCGCAGCTTTTCCAGGTTGAACTCGTCCCCGATGCCGGCGCCCAGCGCCACGATCATGGGATAGAGCTTGTCGTTGCCGTAGATCTTGTCTGCCCGGGCCTTTTCCACGTTCAGCATCTTGCCCCACATGGAGAGGATGGCCTGGAAGCGGGAATCGCGCCCCTGGATGGCCGAGCCGCCTGCGCTGTCGCCCTCGACGATGTAGATCTCGCACAATGCCGGGTCGCGCTCGTTGCAGTCCTGCAGCTTTTCCGGCATCTGGCCGGACTCCAGCCCAGTCTTGCGGCGGACGCTTTCGCGGGCCTTGCGGGCGGCCTCGCGCGCGCGGGAGGCGGTGAGGGCTTTTTCCAGGATGATCTTGCCCACGGCGGGGTTTTCCTCAAAAAACTCCGTCAGCTTGTCCTGCAGAATGCCGTCCACCAGCGTGCGCATCTCGCTGTTGCCCAGCTTGGCCTTGGTCTGGCCCTCAAACTGGGGGTTGGTCAGCTTCACGGAGATGATGGCGGTCATGCCCTCGCGGCAGTCCTCGCCGGAGAGGCTGTCCCCCTCCTTGAGCTGGCCCACCTTCTTGCCGTAGGCGTTCAGCACCCGCGTCAGCGCGGTCTTGAAGCCGGTCTCGTGCATGCCGCCCTCCGGCGTGTGGATGTTGTTGGCGAAGGAGACGATGTTCTCGCTGTAGCTGTCGTTGTACTGCAGCGCCACCTCCGCCTCGCTGTCCTCGCGGACGCCGGAGACGTAGATGACCTCCGGGTGCAGCGGGGTCTTGTTCTTATTGATAAAGGTGACGAACTCCCGGATGCCGCCGGCGTAGCACATGGCGTCGCGGCGCTCGCTTTCGTCCTTTTCGGCGCTTTCGGGGCGCTCGTCGGCGATGGTGATGTGCAGCCCGGCATTCAAAAAGGCCTGCTCGCGCATACGGACGTGGAGGGTCTCATAGTCATAGACCAGCTCCTCGAACATCTCCGGGTCGGGCTTGAAGCGCACGGTGGTGCCGGTGCGGTCCGTCTTGCCGATGACGGTCATGTCCTGGGTCTTGCGGCCGCGGGAGAACTTCATCTGATAGATGCTGCCGTCCCGGTGCACCTCCACCTCCAGCCATTCGCTGAGGGCGTTGACCACGCTGGCGCCCACGCCGTGCAGTCCGCCGGAGACCTTGTAGCCCCCGCCGCCGAACTTGCCGCCGGCGTGCAGGACCGTGTAAACGACCTCCAGCGCCGGCTTGCCGGTCTGCTCCTGGATGTCCACGGGGATGCCGCGGCCGTCGTCGCTGACGCGGATGATGTTGTCCGGCTCGATGGTCACCTCGATGTGGCGGCAGTAGCCGGCCAGCGCCTCGTCGATGGCGTTGTCCACGATCTCATAGACCAGGTGGTGCAGGCCGCTTGCGCTGGTGGAGCCGATGTACATGCCCGGCCGCTTGCGCACGGCCTCCAGCCCCTCCAGGACCTGAATCTGGGATGCGTCGTATGCTTCGGTGATCTTTTCGTTGATGTCTGCCATATCGTTCTTCCTTCTATCGTGTTAAACCAAGTGGGATTTTTAAGATTGATTCAGCCCTCGATGCCCAGGCCCTCGCTGCGGCGCAGCAGGGTGGAGGAATTGAGCTGGGAGAGATAGACGCTCTGCTGCCCGTCCCGCTCGCACACCACAAAGCTCTTGGGCAGCTCGTCCCCGGCGGCGTTGATGACGGCGCTGCGCTTTTCCGCCGCGGCGAGAAAGTGTCGGGTCAGCGCCGACTGGCTGGTGTTGTCCAGGTCAAAAATTCCGACGATCTCCTGTTTTCGCACGGCGATGTCGTTGCCCAGGTGCAGATACATAGCTATGATTCCTTTATCGTGCCGTTTTCGATCAAAATGACCTTGCCGCCGGTTTTCTGGGCGATCTGCTCGTCCTCGCAGCAGGTGATCAGCGTCTGGCCGCCGCCGATGCGGTTGAGCACGAAGTCCTGGCGCATGGCGTCCAGCTCGCTCAGCACGTCGTCCAGCAGCAAAACGGGGTATTCCCCGGTCTCCGCCAGAAAGATTTCCCGCTCCGCCAGCTTCAGGCTCAGCGCGGCGGTGCGCGTCTGGCCCTGGCTGGCATAGGCCCGGGCGCTGCGGCCGTTGATGTCGATGTCCAGGTCGTCCTTGTGCGCGCCGGTCAGACAGGCCCCGGCGGCCAGCTCCGCCGCGCGGTGCAGCCGCTGGTGCTCGCAGATCTCCTCATAGATTGCCTGCTCCGAGGCCTCCGGGTCCGTCACGGTGCTGACCGTGCGATAGCGCACCGTCAAATCCTCCCCCGCGCCGGAAAACTCCCGGTGCACCGGCCCCGCCGCCGCGGCCAGGCGTCTTGCAAAGGACGCCCGGTAGCGGATCAGCCGGGCGCTGGCGCGGCACAGGCCGTCGGAAAAATCGTCCAGCGTGTCCAGCATCCGGGGGTCGTCCCGGTAATCCCGCAGGATGCGCGTTTTGTTCTCATAGAGCTTCGTATAGTCCGAAAGCAGCCGGGCATAGCCGGGCCGAAGCTGGCTGATGGCCAGATCCATCAGCCGGCGGCGGGCGGCGGGCCCGTCCCGCAGCAGGTTCAGATCGTCCGGGCAGAAAAGCACCGCGTTGACGATGCCGCCCAGCTCCGCCGCCGCGGTCTTCACCCGGTTGACGGTGATGCGCTTCGGCGCGCCGCGGCGCAGCAGCAGCTCGATGCGCTGCTCCCGCCCGCCGGACACCACCTCCGCCTCCACGGAGGCGAAGTCCCGGTCAAAGCCGATCAGCTCCTTGTCAAAGCGGGTGCGGAAGCTGCGCCCGCCGGAGAGCAGATACACCGCCTCCAGCAGGTTGGTCTTCCCCTGGGCATTGCGCCCGGAGATGACGTTCACCGCCCCGTCAAAGCGCAGCGCGGCCTCGGCATAGTTGCGATAGCCCCGCAGCGTCAGCGCGTCAACTCTCATCCCTGCTTCACGCAGTACGCTTCCGGCCCGAAGAAGACCGTGTCCCCGGCGCGCAGCTTTTTGCCCCGCTGGGTGCACACTTCGCCGTTGACCAGCACCTCGCCGTCTGCGATGCGGAGCTTTGCCTCGCCCCCGGTGCCCACGGCGCCGCAGTACTTCAAAAAGGCGTCCAGCTTGATGAAGTCGGAATAGATCTCGATTTCCGTCATGGAGTTTGCCTCACAAATCTTATTCGGCCTTAAGCCGGACGGGCAGGATCATATACAGGAAGTTCTGCTCGCCCTCCGCCGGGGTGATGACGCAGGGGGAGGCGCCGGTGTTGAGGCAGACGTTCACCTCGTCCGCCGGGGCCACCTTCAGCGCGTCCAGCAGATAACGGTTGTTGAAGCCGATCTCCAGATCGCCGCCGTTGCCCTCCACGATGCAGGTGTCCTCCGCCTTGCCCAGTCCCGTGGCGCAGACCACGCGCACCTCGTTTTCGCCGAAGATGCAGCGGATGGGGTTTTTGATCTTGTCGTCGATGATGAGGGACACGCGCTCCACCGTGCGCTGCAGGAAATAGCGGTCGGCCCGCACCTCCACATGGAAGCTGGTGGGCACGGTCTTTTTATAATTGAGGAATTCGCCCTCCAGCCGGCGGGAGATGAGCACGGTCTTTCCGATGGTGAAGCTGATGTGCTTGCTGCCCAGGCCGATGGCCACGGGCTCGTCCGTCGCGCCGCAGAGCTTTTCCAGGTCGGACAGGGCCGAGCCTGGCACGATAAAGCTGTGGCTGCCGTCCATCCCTTCCACCGGCTCGCGGCGCAGGGCAAGGCGATAGCCGTCCACCGCCACGACGGTCAGCGTGCCGTCCTCGATCTCAAACAGCTCGCCGGTGTAGATGGGGCGGGCCTCGTTTTCGGCGACCGCGAAAATGGTCTGGCGGATGATGTCGCTCAGCAGGTTCTGGGGGATCTGCACGCCGCTCATGGCGTCGATGGCGGGCAGCTCCGGATAGTCGCCGGCGTCGGTGCCGATGATGGAGAAGTCGGAGTTTTCGCAGTTGATGAAGGCGTTGTTGCCCTCGGTGTGCACGGTCACCGTGCCCTCCGGGAGGGAGCGGACGATGTCGCCGAAGATGCGCGCGCCCAGCACGATGCTGCCCGGCTCGGTGACCGTGGCGTCGATGCTGGTGTAGATGCCCTTTTTCAGATCGTAGCCGGTGAGCTTGACCGAATCCAGCCCGGTCTCGATCAGAATGCCCTCCAGCGCGGGGATGGGGCTTTTGGCGCTGGCGGCCTTCGCCGCGATGGAAACGGCAGATTGCAATTCACTTCTGGTGCAGGAAAATTTCATAAGGTGTTCCTCCCGTCTGTGTATATAAGAAAGAAAGATAGAATAATTGTTAGAAGCAATAGTGATAGGCGAAATAAAAGTGGAAAAGTGCGGCATCCCCTGGCGCACCAAGGGGCGGGAACGAGATGAGACTGTGGAAAACCCGCCGTGGAACGAACAGGGAAAACCGGCGTGCGGGAAACCAACACAAACCGACAGAAGACAGGATCAACAGCGGTTGATTCTGTGGAAAACTCTCACTGCCGGGAATTGATGTTGCTGGTGATGTCCCGGATGGTGGCGGACAGATCCTTGTCCGACTTGATCTGCCCCTCGATCTTGCGGATGGAGGCCAGCACGGTGGCGTGGTCGCGGTTGAGGAAGGTGCCGATCATGGGCAGGGTCTGGTTGGTGAGGTTGCGGATCAGATAGGCGGTGATGTGGCGGGCCGTGACGATGTTTTTCTGGCGGCTGATGCCCTTGATGTCCTCCGCGGAGACCTGATAAAACCGGGCGGTCTCCTCCAGGATGACGTCCGGCGTGGGGACATAGACCCCGTCCCGGATGACCACCTTCACCGCGTCGTCCACCTTTTCCCGGGTCACCACGTCGCCGGTGAGCTCCCGGAAGGCGGTGAGGCGGTTGATGACGCCCTCGATCTGGCGGACGTTGGAGGTGATCTTCTGGGCGATGTAGGAGACGATGTCGTCGCTCAGCTGCATGCCAAGGTGGCCGGCCTTGTTGCGGATGATGGCCATGCGGGTCTCCACGTCAGGGGGCTGCACGTCCGCCATCAGTCCGCCCTCAAAGCGGGTGCGCAGCCGGTCATCCAGCCGGAGCATGTCGATGGGCGGCCGGTCGGAGGTGATGACGATCTGGTGCCCGGCCTCGTAGATGCTGTTGAAGGTGTGGAAAAATTCCTCCTGCGTGGCCTCCTTGCCGGCGATGAACTGAATGTCGTCCACCAGGAAAAGGTCCACGCCGCGGTACTTCTGCCGGAACTCGTCCGCCGTGCCCTCCTTGATGGAGCGCACCATCTTATTGGTGAACTCCTCGCCCTTGACGTAGGCGATCTTCGCGTCGGGGGTGTTTTCGTGGATGGCGGTGCCGATGGCGCAGAGCAGATGGGTCTTGCCCAGGCCGGAGTTGCCGTAGATGAACAGCGGGTTATACACCTTGCTGCCGGGGTTTTTCACCACGCCCTGGGCAGCGGCATAGGCGTATTCGTTGCTCTTGCCCACGATGAAGTTGTCAAAGGTATAGCCGTCCATCTCCGGCAGGGCGTGCTCCTCCTTCGCCTCCGCCTGATAGTCGTCCAGCTCGTCGCCCGCGAGGATCAGAAGCTCAAACTCGCAGGAGAACATCTCCTGCAGGGCGGCCTTGATCTCGGGCTCAAAGCGCTGCTTCAAAATGTCCCGCTTGAACGGCGTTGTGGTGTGCAGCACCAGCGTGCCGTCCTTCAGCTCGATGGGGGTGCAGTCGGAGAACCAGGTGTTGATGGAGGTGGAGGTGAGCCGTCCGGAGAGGATCTCCATGATCCCGTTCCAGATGTCCTGAATGGAGTTCATATTTGCCCTCCCTGTCTGTATATTTGAGAAATGCACAATATTCCACCAGTATAATTTTAGTAACAGTCTAGCACAGATAGCCGAAGAAATCAACAGTAATTATATTATAATATAGTACTTATTATAAAAAAATGCACCCCCGCGCGGCAGATCGTCCGCGCGGGGGTGCAGCTTGCTTGTCGAATTGTCAGAAATCGGCGTTGCCGGTGGTGCGGGGGTGCAGCTCCACGTCCCGGATGTTGCTCACGCCGGTCAGGTACATGACCATGCGCTCAAAGCCCAGGCCGAAGCCGGCGTGGCGGCAGGAGCCGTAGCGGCGCAGGTCCAGATACCACCAGTAGTCCTCCTCCTTCAGCCCCAGCTCGGCCATGCGCGCGGTCAGCACGTCCAGCCGCTCCTCGCGCTGGCTGCCGCCGATGATCTCGCCGATGCCGGGCACCAGGCAGTCCGCCGCGGCGACGGTCTTGCCGTCGTCGTTCAGGCGCATATAGAAGGCCTTGATCTCCTTGGGGTAGTCGGTGACGAACACCGGGCGCTTGAAGATCTCCTCGGTGAGATAGCGCTCATGCTCGGTCTGCAGATCGATGCCCCACTCCACGGGGAAGTCGAACTTGTGGCCGGATTTTTTCAGCAGCTCCACCGCGTCGGTATAGCTGACGCGGCCGAAGTCGCTGCCCGCCACATGCTCCAGCCGGGCAAGCAGGCCCTTGTCCACAAAGCTGTTGAAAAACTCCATCTCCTGGGGGCAGCGCTCAATGGTGCGGCGGATGATGTATTTCACCATCGCCTCCATGCACTCCAGATCGTCCTCCAGGTCGGCGAAGGCCATCTCCGGCTCGATCATCCAGAACTCCGCCGCGTGGCGCTGGGTATAGGAATACTCGGCGCGGAAGGTGGGGCCGAAGGTGTAGACATCGCCGAAGGCGAGGGCAAAGTTTTCGCAGTTGAGCTGGCCGGAGACGGTCAGGCTGGTGCGCTTGCCGAAAAAGTCCTTGCTGTAGTCCACCTTGCCGTCGTCGGTGCGGGGGAGGTTGTCCAGGTCAAGCGCCGTCACCTGGAACATCTCGCCGGCGCCCTCGCAGTCGGAGCCGGTGATGATGGGGGTGTGGACATAGACAAAGCCCCGCTCCTGGAAAAACTCGTGGATGGCCTGGGCGGCCACAGAGCGCACCCGGAAGGTGGCGGAGAAGAGGTTGGTGCGCGGGCGCAGATGCTGGATGGTGCGCAGAAATTCCACGCTGTGGCGCTTTTTCTGCAGCGGATAGTTGGGGGAGGAGGCGCCCTCCACCTGGATGCTGTCGGCCTTCAGCTCAAAGGGCTGGGGCGCGTCGGGGGTGCACACCAGCGTGCCGTGGACGATCAGCGCGGCGCCGACATTCTGGCGGGCGATCTCGTCATAATTGGGCAGGGTGGCCCGCTCGAACACCACCTGCAGCGGCTTGAAGCAGCTGCCGTCGTTCAGCTCGATAAAGCCGAAGTTTTTCATGTCCCGAAGATTTCTCGCCCAGCCGCAGACCGTGAGCGCCTGTCCGTCAAAGGCGGCGGCGTCGGCCCAGATCCCGGCAATTCTCTGATGCTTCATAATGGCAATCGTCCTTTCTTTGTCCGCGGCGCGTCGGCGCACGGCAGCGTAAAGAATATTATATGCATTTATTTCCCAAGAATCAACTGTTTTCTTCCTTCGTCCCCGCCCAGGCGGCGACAAAGGCGCGGGCGGTCTCCACGACGTGCTTGCCGCTTTTCAGCTTCAGGCTCAGCCGCGGCGCTGAGCCCGCCTCCACCTTCACCCGGCCCTTGTACTCCGGCAGGGCGTAGAGCGCGGAGATGCGCGCCATGTCAAAGTCCGACAGCGTGAAGCGCAGAAAGCCGCTCTTCTGGGCGATGTCCGTGATGCCGGCGCGGCCGGCCTCACCCCGCAGCAGCGCCACGAGAATGAGGGCGTTGACGCTCGAGGGCGGGTCGCCGAAGCGGTCGATCAGCTCGTCGGTCAGATCGTCGGCGTCGGCCTCGGTGCGGATGAGGGCGATGCGGCGGTACAGATCCATCCGCTGCTCCGGGGAGGGGACATAGCGCTCGGGGATGTTGGCGCTGACCGCCAGGTCGGCTGCGCACTCCGTGCGCACGGGGACGGGCTCGCCCCGCTCCTCCAGCACGGCCTCCTCCAGAAGCTGCAAATACATATCATAGCCCACGTCGATCATGTGGCCGCTCTGCTCCGCGCCGAGGAGGTTGCCCGCGCCGCGGATCTCCAGATCGCGCATGGCGATGCGGAAGCCCGCGTTGAACTCGGCAAACTCCCGCACGGCGGACAGGCGTTTTTCGGCGATCTCGGTCAGGACCTTGTCCTTGCGATAGGTGAGATAGGCGCTGGCGCGCCGGCTGCTGCGCCCCACCCGGCCGCGGATCTGGTGCAGCTGCGCCAGGCCCAGCTTGTCGGCGTCCTCGATGATGAGGGTGTTGACGTTGGGGATGTCGATGCCGGTCTCGATGATGGTGGTGCATACAAGGACCTGGGTCTCGCCGCTGACCATGCTCTCCATGGCCTGCGAGATGCTCTCCTCGTCCATCTTGCCGTGGGCCACCGCCACCGACACATCCGGCAATAGCTTTGAAATGCGCGCGGCGGTGCGCTCGATGCTCTCCACCACGTTGTGGAGATAGTACACCTGGCCGCCCCGCTGCACCTCCCGGCGGATGGCGTCGGCCACCACGCCCCAGTCGTGCTCCATGACAAAGGTCTGCACCGGGATGCGGTCCTGGGGCGGCTCCTCCAGTGTGGACATGTCCCGCAGGCCGCTCAGGGCCATGTTCAGCGTGCGGGGGATGGGCGTGGCCGACAGCGTCAGCACGTCCACGCCACGGCTCATCTCCTTCAGCCGCTCCTTGTGCGTCACGCCGAAGCGCTGCTCCTCGTCCACGACCAGAAGGCCGAGCTGCTTGAACTGAATGTCCTTTTGCAGCAGCGCGTGGGTGCCCACGACGATGTCCACGCTGCCGTCGGCAAGGCCCTGCTTCACCGCGCGCACCTGGGCGGGCGTGCGGAAGCGGGACAGCAGCTCAATGCGCACGGGAAAGCCGAAAAAGCGCTGCATGGCCGTCTGATAGTGCTGCTGGGCCAGAACCGTTGTGGGCACCAGGATCGCCGCCTGCATCCCGTCCAGCACGCATTTCATCACCGCCCGCAGGGCCACCTCCGTCTTGCCGTAGCCCACGTCGCCGCACAGCAGCCGGTCCATGGGGGCGCTGGATTCCATATCCTTCTTGATCTCCGCTACGCTGCGCAGCTGGTCGTCCGTCTCCTCATAGCCGAAGGCGTCCTCAAATTCCGCCTGCCAGGGGCTGTCGGGGGCGAAGGCGTGGCCGGGACGGCGCTTGCGTTCGGCGTACAGGGCGATGAGCTGCCCGGCCATCTCTTTTGCCGCGGCCTTGGCCCGGGTCTTGGCCCGGGACCAGTCCGTGCCGCCCATCTTCGACAGGCGCACGGGCTTATCCTCCCCGGCGCCGATGTATTTGCTCACCAGGTCCAGCTGCGTCGCCGGGACGTAGAGCACGTCCGTGCCGGCGTAGCAGATCTTGATGTAGTCCTTCTCCACGCCGTCCACCTTCATCTGGACGACGCCGGCGAAGCGGCCGATGCCGTGGTATTCGTGCACCACCAGATCGCCCACGGAGAGGTCGGCATAGCTCTCCAGCTTTTTGCGGTCGGAGGGCAGCTTTTTCCGCTTGCCCCGGCGCAGGCCGGGCTGGAGGAACTGGGCGTCCGTCAGCAGGACCAGCTTGGAATTGGGGTATTCAAAGCCGCCGGAGAGCGCCCCCACCGCCACGGCGCACTCGCCCGGCGCCACGGGGGCGGACATGTGGGGCAGCGCGCGGGCCGTGATGCCCCGGTCGGCAAAAAAGCGCTGCAGCGCCCCGGCGCGCCGCTCGTCCCCGGCAAGCACCACCACGGCGTTCTCCGTGCTGAGGAAGTGGCGCACATCGTCGCAGACGGCCTCCAGGTTGCCGCCGTAGGAGGGCAGCTGCTTGGCCGTGACGGTGACGATGGCGCGCGGGTCCGGGGTGCAGCGGCTCTGCGTGAAGTTCTCGCCCATCACCACAGGGAAGTCGCCGAGCCGCCCGGCCGCCTCGGCCCAGGGCAGACGATAGTCTGCAGCGCCCCCGGCAAGGGCGCCGGCGCGCTGCAGGACCTTCAGATCCTCGCTCAGGAGCTTGAACTGCTCCTCCGCCAGCTTGCCCGCCTTGGCCGGCTGGTCCAGAAAGACCAGCGCGTCGGGGCTTATGTAGTCCAGGGCGCAGGCAAAGCCGGGATACAGCATGGGCAGATAGCGGTCCGCCGCCGGAAGCGCCCCGGTCTCCCGCAGCTTTTCCGCGTCGGCGCGTAGCGTTTTGGCAAGCCGTACCCGCTCCTCGGCGCGGGAGCGGGCCGCCTTCGCGGCCTCGGATTCCAGCGCGCCGGCCAGGCCCTCCTGCCCGCCGGGGGCGAGGCAGGCCATGGCCTCCGCCGCCGGCAGCACGCGGCAGCGCGCCACGTTTTCCGTGCGGCGCTGGCTCGCGGTGTCGAAAAAGCCCATGGAGTCGATCTCGTCGCCCCAGAACTCCATGCGCACCGGGGCGGCGGCAGCGGGGGAGAAGATGTCCAGAATGCCGCCGCGGCGGGCATATTGCCCCACGCTTTCCACCTGCTCCCGGCGGACATAGCCGCAGCGCAGCAGGTCGCGCTCCACCTGGACGGGGTCCAGCTCCTGGCCCTGGGCCAGCTCAAAGGACACGTCCGTCAGCGCCTGCGGCGGCAGCGTGCGCTGCAGCGCGGCCGCCACGGAGCAGACCGCCACGCGCCCCTCGCCCCGGGCCAGCGTGTCCAGCGCGTTGATGCGCTTTTGCTCGGCGTCCCGGCTGGCGCTGTCCGCGGCATAAAAGGCCAGGTCCCGGCCGGGCAGGAGCACGACAGGCTCGCTCAGCAGCGCCTCCAGGTCCCGGCGCATGGTCTCCGCCGCGGCGTCGTCCGGGCAGATCACAACCAGCGGCAGGCCCATCTCCCGCCGCAGCGCGGCGGCCATGTGCGCGCGCATCGCCGCGCCCACCCCGCTGACCAGCACCGGGCTCTGCCCGGCGTCCAGCGCCCGCAGCACAGGTTCGGATTCACATGTCCAAAATCGTTCTGTCATAGATTATCCAGTCAAAATCACATAAGTATTTGAAAACGGCAATGGCCAAGGCATCGTAAGGCGGGGGCCTTACGATGCTTGGCAGAGGTATTTTACACGCATTTTCCCGGGAAAGCAAGGGAAAGAACGCAGCCGGGGCATACATATTATATTTATTCCCGCCCGCGGCGCAGCGCAGCGCACAGCAGCAGCACCGGCAGCAAGCCAAAGCCGAACAGGGCGCAGACCCGGGGCACCAGCGTATCCGACAGAAAGGCCAGGGCGCCCATCTCCCCGGGCAGCGCCAGCGCAGCGGCCCCGGCCGCCCCGGCGCACAGCGCCGCCGGCCAGCGCCGGGCTGCAAGCCGGGGGGCGAGGCAGCGCGCGGACAGATGCAGCAGCAGGGACACGAAGAGGAAATCCGGGAAGACCCACAGCGCGATCACCAGCGGCTCCAGGCGCTCCAGCGCCCCCAGCACCGTCAGATCCCGCACCAGCATGAAGTAGGGATAGCGTAGCTTTGCCGTCAGCTCCGGGCCGAACATGCCGAGGCAGCCCACCGTCATCAGCGCGATGATGCCCAGGCACGCGCCCAGCCAGGGCAGCGCCTCCCGCAGCCGGACCGGCCGGGTCAGCCTGTCCCCCAAAAAGCCCAAAAAGAAGGGCACGGAGAGGATGTTGGCTGTCTCCAGCGCCCCGGCGAAGACGCCACGCGGCGCCGCGGCGGAGAGGGGCAGCAGCAGCGTCAGGTCCAGGTCCTTCGCGGTCAGAAGCGCGATGAGCAGAATCATCCCCAGCATCAGCGGGCAAAGGAGCATGGCTGCCCGCCCCAGCGGCGCGCTGCGCCCGGCGGCGGCCAGCGCGCACAGCAGCGCCATGACGCAGACGAACAGCGCCGGCCCCGCGCCGTTGTAGACCGTGGTGATGAAGCGCTCCGCGCCGGAGCGCATCAAAAACCCGGCGTAGAAGAGGAACCACAGCCCGTAAAGGCATTCCGCGCCCCGCCCGGCCCGCCGGCCCAGAAGCGCGCGCAGCAGCGCCGCGTTGCCCCGTCCGGCCTGCCGCCGGCAAAGCGCGAAGGCCGCCGCCAGCAGCGGCAGAAGCAGCAGCGCCCCGGCGGGCACGGCCAGCGCCGCTGCGCGCCCGGCGTGCAGCGCCAGCGTGCGCGGGAAGCGGCGGATGAGCGGCGACAGGGCGGAGACAAAGGCCGCCGCCAGAAACTGCCGGGGGCTGAGCTTGTCAGAAGTCTCCATCCGCCTCGCCCCCTCCGTCCGTTCCCACGCGCGCGCCCAGATCGTCGCTGCGCGCCACGGTCGTCTCCACCGAAACGCTCACCGTCAGCGTCCTCAGCCAGTCCGGCGGCAGCGCGGAGGGCTCCGTGCCGCCCCGGCGCACGGCGCGCCCCAGGCCCAGAAAGTCCGCGTCCAGCGCCCGCGCGCGCCCCAAAACGCCGGAGATCGCCGCGGAAAGCCGCCGGTCCAGGGCCGCTTCCAGCTCCGCCGGGTCCGGCACGGCCTCACTCTCCACGGCGGCGATGGCCGCCGTGGGCGCGCAGCGCACCTCCAGCGCCGCCGCGCCGCCGCCGGGGCAGACGACGCGCATCTCCGGCTGCGCACAGCGCACCTCCAGCGTGGCGCTGCCGTGCTCGCACGCCACAGTCAGCGGCACGCAGCCCAGCGTGCCCGAGAGCAGGCTGGCGCACAGCGCCTCGTCCCCGTCCAGAAATCCAGCCAGGCGGCCGTCTTTCAGAATGCCGAAGCCCGCCGGCACCGCGGTGATGCCGGGGGAGGCGTCCGGCGCGCCCGCCCCGGCGGACACCGGGCGCAGCGCGCAGATGAGGGCCGCGCCCTGCTCGCTCAGCGCCACGGCGGTCTCGCGCAGGTCGAACACATGGCTGTCGCCCCGGGAGAGGGTCACGCCGCGGACGGAGGCCAGCGCCTCGCTCACGGTCCAGCCCTCGCCCGCGCCGGTGACCAGCGCCTCCGCCGTGCCGCCGCGCACCACGTAAAGCTGCGCGCCCATGCGCGTATGAATGTCGCGTTCCACAAAGTCGAACAGATCGCCCACGCCGCCCTCGGCATAGGCCTGTCCCAGCACGACGCTCTGGGTGTGGGCGAAAATGACCCGGCCGCGCACGGCCCGGTCCTGCAGCTGCGCCAGCGCCGGCACAAGCGCCGGCGCCCCGGCGCGCAGCACGCAGGCCTCCTCCGCGCCGCCGGCGGAGGCGGTGAGCAGCACGGCGCCGTCGTCCCCCCGGTCCAGGCCGAGCGTCTCCACCAGGATCAGATCCTCGATGGGCAGATAGTTGGCGGCCAGCCCCCGCCCGGCCCCGCAGCCGGTGAGCGCCGTCAGCGCCAGCGCCGCCGCCAGGGCGGCTATGCGGTTTCTTGCCATGTCCCCGCCTCCTTTATCGCTGTGTCCGTCTGTCCGGTGTGCGCAGCGCGCGCTCGCGCTTTTTGACGGCGCGCAGCGGCGGGCGCAGCAGCGCGGTCAGCACCTCGCGCACGCCGCCCTCGCTCAGCGGCGCGGTGTAGGGCACGCCGAAGCTCTCCAGCGTGCAGAGGTACCACACGAGCCCCGCGCAGCCCGCCGAAATGCCGTAAAGCCCCAGCCCCGCGGCGAGAAAGACCATCCCGAAGCGCACGATGCGCAGCGCCGCCCCCAGGTCCCGGCTGGGCTGGGTAAAGCCGCAGATGGCCGAGGTGGCCACCACGATGACCGCGATGGGCGAGACGATGCGCGCGTCCACGGCGGACTGCCCCACGATCAGCGCGCCGATGATGCTGACCGTGTCGCCCACCGGGTCCGGCAGGCGGATGCCCGCCTCCATCAAAAGCTCAAAGGCCAGCAGCATCAGCAGCACCTCCACCGCCACGGAGAAGGGCACCTCCTGCTTCGCCGCGATCATGCTGCGCAGCAGCCGGGTGGGGATCATCTCCTGGTGGTACATGCTCACCGCCACCAGCAGCGCCGGAAACAGCGCCGAGAGCAGCATGGAAAGCCAGCGCAGCAGCGTCAGCGCCGAGGCGATGAGAAAGTGCTGCGAGCGGTCCTCCGAGACCTTTAAAAACTGGGGCAGCGTGGCCGGCAGCAGAAAGCCCAGCGGCAGCCCGTCCGCCAAAATCCCCACGCGCCCGGCCAGAAGCTGGGCGGCAAAGGTGTCCGGCCGCTCGGTGTGCAGCATCTGCGGCAGGGGCGAGGCGGGATGGTCGGTGAGATACTGCTCCAGGTGCCCCGCGGCGGTGAGGCCGTCGATGTCGATGGCGTCCAGCCTTCGGCGCAGCAGCGCCACCGTGTCGGGCGCCGCGACACCATTTATATATAGTATGGCGACGGCGGTGCCGCTTTTGCGCCCAACGATGGTCTGCTCGCACTTCAGCGCCGGGGTGCGCACGCGGCGGCGCACCAGGGCCGTGTTGGTGCGCAGCGCTTCCACAAAGGCCTCCTTGCCGCCCTTCACGCTCTTCTCCACCGTGGGCTGGCCGACGGCGCGGACCGTGCTGCTGCGCACCTCAAAGCACACCGCCTCGCCCAGCGCGTCAAAGACCACGGCGCAGCTGCCGCCCAGCAGCGCGGTCAAGAGCGCCTCCATCTCCGCGCACTCCGTCGCCGCATAGGACCACACCGCCCCGCGCAGAAGCTGCGCCTTCCACAGCCGGGCATCCCCGGCGGCGGAAAGGCGCCGGGCGTCCGTCAGCGGGCGCAGCACGTCGCGGGAGACGTCCTCACCGCTGACCAGGCCATCCAGCCAGCAGACGCTGACGCCCGCCGTCTTCCCCCCGCCGGGCCAGACCGGGCGCAGCATAAAATCCTCACAACCGGAAAAAATTTCATTCAGAGCCGCCGCGCAAATGCGCCGTCCCTGCCCCGGAAACGTGCGGGGATGGGGCGGATCCGGCCTTTGCCAGAGGCGGGCAATCTTACCAAGAATAGACATATTGTTAGTATTGCCAGGCCCAATCCACAATATGTAGCGGTCCGAAAAAAACTTAATTTTTTTTGAAAAAAAGTGTTGACATTAGGGTTTTGCCATGCTATATTAACAAAGCTGTCGCCGAAAAGGCGGCAGGGTGTACCTTGAAAATTAAACATTGTAAGACATGACTAGTAATAGTTATGAAGCTTAAGCAAAACTTAAGCACCAGCAAGGAAAGGGCTTTTAAGAACTTGT
>SVKR01000054.1 GCA_015068365.1 Oscillospiraceae bacterium | reverse complement strand
GCTGTCGACAAAGTGTCGACAGCTTGAAAAGCAAAAACCGAAACATTCAAAAATGTTCCGGTTTTTGCGAAGATTGAACGTGCAGGGGGACTCCCGTCCCCCCTCACACCCCCCCATGCAAAACGTTTCCTTTACAAAACATGGTTTGTCTACAGTCTGAAAGCGTGACCGATTTTTCGGTCACGCTTTCAGCTTTTCGGCCAGGGCGGCGTCCGCTGCGGCGATGACGGTGGAATAGTCCGTATAGACCACCATGCCGGGCAGCGCGCCGGCGGGCTTTTTCACATATCTGGCGCGGGTATAGTCCACGGGGATCTTGCCGCCCTCGGCGGCCTGGGAGTGATAGACCGCGAGGGACGCGGCCTCCTCCAGAGTCGCTGCGTCCACCTCCCCGCCGTCACAGCGGATGAGGACATGGCTGCCGTGGACCTTCTGAACGTGCAGCCACACATCGCCCTTTCGTGCGGTCTTGGTGGTGAGGACGTCATTTTGCAGATTGCTGCGCCCCACCAGGATCTCCACGCCGGTGCTGGAGCGATAGCGCAGCGGGGCCGAGGGGCGCTGGCGCTCCTTCCCGCCGCGGCGGGCTTTCAGATAGCCCGTCTCCGTCAGCTCCCGGCGGATGTCGGCGATGTCGGCTTCCGATGCGGCGCGGTCGATCTCATCCAGCACGCTGGACAGCCAGGCCGCGGCGCGGCGGTTTTCCTCCATCAGCCGCGTCAGATACTGCTCGGCGGTTTTGGCCTTGGTGTACTCCTTGAAATAGGCCGCCGCGTTTTGCTGGGGCGTTTTCAGCCGGTCCAGCGGGATGGAGACCGTGGGGGCGTCCGGCTCGTAAAAATCCTCCACCGTCATGCTGTCGGCCCCGGCCTTGGGAGCGCGGTAGAGATTGGCGGTGATGAGCTCGCCCCAACGGCGCTTCTGCTCCCGCTTTCCGGTCTGCTTCAGCTCATCGGCCTGCAGCGCCAGCTTGCGCTGGGCGCGGTCCAGAGCGTTTTTGACGGTTTTGCGCAGGGCGGACGTGCGCCGGCGCATGTCCTCCGCCTGGCTGCGGCGGGTGTAGAAGGCGTCCAGCAGCGCGGAGAAGGAGGAAAACGCCTCCCCCTGCACGGCGTCGCCATACTGACGGATCGGAAAGAAGCTGAAATCGCGGGGCTTCCCCTCCTCCAGGATCATCCAGGGGGTAAACTCCCCCGCCGCCACCGTCTCCGCCAGCGCGTCCAGCGCCAGCGGCAGCGTTTCCGCGTCCTCGCCGCAGCGGTACGCCAATTCCCTGCACACCAAAGGCGAGAGGCAGGAATAGCTCTGCAGCAGCCATTTTTCCGGCGGCAGGGACGGATCGCGCGCATCCCACAGGGCGCGGCGCTGCTCCGCCGTCATGGCAAAGGGGTCCGGCTTGCTCTGCTGCAGGGGCAGGCGGTAGATGAGCCCCGGCAGCACCTGGCGCAGGGCGCTCATTTCGCTGTCCACGCGGCGAAGGCAGTCGATGATGCGGCCATCGCCGTCGCATAGGATGAGGTTGGTACCCCGGCCGATCATCTCGATGGCCAGGGTCTTTTTTGTGGGCAGTCCCAGCTCGTCATAGCCGTCCAGCGAAAGGAGCAGGATGCGCTCGCGCTCCGGCTGGGAAAGCGCGGAGATGCGCGCGCCCACCAGGTGCTTGCGCAGAAGCATGCAGAACATGGGCGGGCTGGCCGGGTTTTCATAGGGCGTCTGCGTCAGATGGACGCGGGCATTGCCCACGCCGCCGCACAGCAGCAGCCGCATGTTCCCTCCCTGCCCGCGCAGGGACAGCACGACGGTGTCGCGCTCCGGCTGCTGCACCTTGTCGATCTTCGCCCCGACGACGGAAGAGCGCAGCTCCTGTGCCAGGGCGGAAAGGGTGATGGAATCCAGCGGCATAGTCAGTTCTCCGTAATGACGGCAAACAGCGCGTTGATGCGCGCATGCTGCCCGCTCAGATAGAGCCAGCCAAAGAGGCACTCCAGCCCCGTGGCGGCGTGGTAATCGCCCAAAAGCGCGTTTTTCGGCACGGAATGGACGCGGGTGTTGCGCCCGCGGCGGTAGACGGACAGCTCCTCCTCCGTCAGAAGCGGCAGGAGCTTTTCCATCGCCGCGGCCTGCGCCGGGGCGCGCACCATATCCACCGTACACTGGTGCATCTTCTGATTCGTAACGCCGCCGTGCACCACGATGTACGAGCGCACCAGCATTTCATAGACGCAGTCTCCGATGTGGGCCAGGCCAAGGTTGGAGACTGCGCCGATCTCCTGCGGCGTCATCTGAATGTTGAGATAGTCCGTCATATCAGTCGCTCCAGGTCTCCGGCGCGTCGTCCTGGAAGTCCGCGAAGTTCATCTGCACGTCCGGGTTTTCCACCGGCGCAGTGCCCTGGACGGCCTGCATCTCCAGCCACTGGTCGCGGGTGATGAGGATCTGACGGGGCTTGCTGCCCTCAAAGGGGCCGACCACGCCGATCTCCTCCATCTGGTCCACGATGCGCGCGGCGCGGGAATATCCCAGCTTCAGCCGCCGCTGCAGCATGGAGACGCTGGCCTGCTTGGTCTCAAAGATCACGTCCACCGCCTGGGGCAGAAGCTCGTCATAATTGCTCTCGGGGGGCTCGTCCACACTGTCGGCGTGGGCTTCTCCGGCGCCGGACTTGTCGCCGGAGGCGGCCTGCTCGATGCTGGCCATGATCTCCTCGTTGTACTCCGCCTCGCCGTACTGCTTGACGAAGTTCACGACCTCCTCGCGCTCCTCGTCCGTGACGAAGGCGCCCTGGATGCGCGTGGGCTTGCCGACGCCCAGCGGCGCATACAGCATGTCGCCGCTGCCCACCAGCTTTTCCGCGCCCATCTGGTCCAGAATGATGCGCGATTCCATGGCGAAGGACACCGCAAAGGCAATGCGGCTGGGGATGTTGGCCTTCATCAGGCCGGTGATGACGT
This sequence comes from Oscillospiraceae bacterium, assembly GCA_015068365.1. Classification (GTDB taxonomy): domain Bacteria; phylum Bacillota; class Clostridia; order Oscillospirales; family Oscillospiraceae; genus SVKR01. Next base: position 172 of record SVKR01000054.1, on the reverse strand, counting down.
CCGCGCTGGGGCGCTGGGTGGCGATGACCAGGTGCATGCCGGCGGCGCGGCCCATCTGGGCCACGCGGCAGATGCTCTCCTCCACCTCTTTCGCGGCGGTCATCATCAGATCGGCCAGCTCGTCGATCACGCTGACCACCTGGGGCAGAATCTGCTCGCCGTTTTTCTTGCG
>SVKR01000053.1 GCA_015068365.1 Oscillospiraceae bacterium | reverse complement strand
TTGTAAAGGAAACGTTTTGCATGGGGGGGTGTGAGGGGGGACGGGAGTCCCCCTGCACGTTCAATCTTCGCAAAAACCGGAACATTTTTGAATGTTTCGGTTTTTGCTTTTCAAGCTGTCGACACTTTGTCGACAGCTTGAAAGCGTGACCGAAAAATCGGTCACGCTTTTGCGGTATTTACCGCCGGGCCAGCACGTCCATGGCGCCGGAGAGCATCTCGGCGCACTGCGCGCGGCTCAGCGTTTCAGCGGTCAGGCTGCATCCATAGGGCAAAAGCCCGCAGGCGGAGAGGTTGGCCGCCGACTGCGCGGCCCAGACCGGCACGGCGCTGTCCGTCGCGGACCACGCGCTCACCGCGTCGGTCAGCCCGATGGCCCGGTCCAGCATTACGGCGGCCTCCGCCACGGAGATGCTGCGCTCCGGCGCGAAGGTGGCGCCGCCTTCGCCGGTATAGCCCGAGATGACGCCGTTTTTCAGCGCGGTGCTCACATAGGGCTTGGCCCAGACGGCGATGGACCTGTCATCGGCAAAGCCGGTGCTGCGCACGCCGGTGAGGATTCCGGTGCCGGATAACTGCATGCACATGGCCAGAAATTCCTCCCGCGTCACCGCCCGGTCGGGGTCAAAGACATAGCGCCCGGCCAGGTATTCACCGCAGAATAGCCCTTCCTCCGCCAGACGGCAGGCGGCATAGGCGCTGCCGGAGCCGCCGAGGTCCGCGTACGTGACCTTGCTCTTCTGCTTCTCGATGCGGATGATGACCGTGGCCTCCTGGGAGCGGTTGCCGTCCGCGTCGATGGCCTGATAGCCGAAGTAGTCCTTGCCGCGCTTGCCGTCGCCGGGGGTGTAGACAAAGTGGCCGTCCTCCTCCAGCTCCAGTTCGCCCTTGACGGGCTTGGTGGACACGACAAAGCGCAGCGCGCTGCCGTCCGGGTCCGTGGCGGAAAGCTGCCCGCCCACGGAGACGCCGCGATAGGTGCGCAGTTCCAGATTCTCCGCGATGGGCGCGCCCTCCGCCGCGGCGGCAAAGCTGAACAGGCCGAGCATGACGGCCAGGACCATCAGCAGCGTGACGCTTTTGCGAAATCGATTCATTCGGATAACCTCCATCCAATGGATTTATCCATAGTTTGAACCCGGCGGCGCGGTTTTATACTGCTTATATGCGCGAAATGCGGCAATGCTCCCGACGGACGACAGGGAACGGGGTCCCCATGCTTTTCCGTCGGGAGCATTGCTGCGTTTTTTCGATTTGGATCAGGTCGCGGTCTCTCCTCTGGCAGCGCCGGGCTTCTTCTTCCGGCGGCGGCTGCGGCGCCGGGTCTGCTGGCTCTTGGCCTTGTAAAAGGCCTCCATGCCCTCATCCGCCGTGTAGAGGATGCGGTTGGCGCACCATCCCTCGTCCTCGGTCTGGCGCAGCTTGACGCGGATGAGATACTTTCCGTGCTCGGCGCACTCGCCCAGTGCCATATAGCGCCGGTCGCCCTGGTTCACCCAGCGGGACAGCGTCAGGGGGGAGGCGCAGACCGGGCATTGCACGCCGGTCAGCTTTTCGTCGGCAAAGGCGTCGCTGCGTCCGGCATAGCCGGAGAAGCTGACGTGCTCCAGCGCGTCGGGGCCGTCCTCCTCGCCCTCGGCGCGGGATTTGGTGCGGGTGCTGAGGTGGTGCTGGGCGTTTTCGTAGCCCGCCAGGCCGCCCTCCATATCCAGATGGGAGCACACCAGCGCGGTGTTGTAGGCGTCTCCCAGCGCGTCATGGGCCACGCGGGTCTGCTCGATCTCAAAATGCTCCATGGCGGCGGACAGAGACTTCTGGTTGTTGTCGCCCTCGGTCTGCATGTTGTAGATGACCTGAAGGTTCACCCAGCCGCGGATCCAGTCCCAGTCCAGGTCATGGATGATGATGTTCTGCTCCATGATGCCCTTGTCGTCATAGCCCCAGGTGTAGAACGTGCAGTCCTCGCCGCAGAACTCCCGGAACTGCGCGAACGCCTCCTTAAACCCGCAGGCGTCCTTCAGCCGGGCGCTGTCGATGCCGGTCAGCTTTTTGACCTTGTAGTGCATCTTGTTGAAGTAGACGGGCTTCACGTCGATCTGAAACTCCTCGGCAGGCGTCCAGTCGTCGTTCAGGCGCACCGCGCCGATCTGAATGATCTCCCCGCGCAGATGGATGGGGAGGCGGTTGAACACGGAGGACTTGGAGCTCATCGCCTGATTCCACTCCATGTCAATGACAATGTTGCTGATGCTGATTTCACCTCCTTTTCAGGTACTCCCATGACTATACCATAACTGAACACAATATCTCAACAGCTTTTTCATTGTTTCTGTCAATCAGTTGTGTTATAATCATTAAAATTGACATATACATTGACACCGGGAGGTGTGTTCGACATGAAAATCGCGGTTCTCTGCGGCGGCCTTTCCAACGAGCGGGACGTTTCGATCTCCACCGGGACAGGCGCTGCCCGCGCCCTGCGTGCCCTGGGGCACCAGGTGGTGCTGATGGACCTGTTTCTGGGCTATCCCCGGCCCTTTGCCGATGCGTCGGAGGTGTTCACCGTGCGGGAGGAGCTGGGCAGCGCCGCCATCGGCGACCATTCGCCCGATCTGGATGAGGTGCGCGCCATGCGCCCGGACCCGGAGTGCATCGTCGGCCCCAATGTTCTCACCATCTGCCGCGCAGCGGACATCGTGTTCCTGGCCCTGCACGGTGAAGAAGGGGAGAACGGCAAGGTGCAGGCGCTGCTGGACCTCCATGGGATCCCCTATACCGGCTCCGGCTATCTGGGCAGCGCCATCGCCATGAACAAGGCGCTGAGCAAGATGCTCCTGCGGGAAAACGGCATCGCCACCCCTCAGAGCGTCACGCTGCAGCGCGGAGATACTGCGCCGGACATCGCGCTGCCCTGCGTGGTAAAGCCCTGCTCCGGCGGCAGCAGCGTCGGCACCAGCATCGTGCGCACGGCAGATGAGCTGGATGCCGCGCTGGCGCTGGCGTTTCGCTATGAGGCCAAGGTGCTGATCGAGACTTACATTTCCGGGCGGGAGCTGACCGTCGGCGTTATGGACGGCAGAGCCATGCCTGTCATCGAGATCATCCCGAAAAGCGGGTTCTATGACTATAAAAACAAATACCTCGCCGGGGCCACCGACGAGATCTGCCCGGCGCAGATCGGCCCGGAGGCGACGGCGCGGGTGCAGCGCCTGGCGGAGCGGGTCTACGCCGCGCTGATGATCGACGTTTACTGCCGCTGCGACTTCCTGTGGGACACCGCGGCGGATGAGATCTACTGCCTGGAGGCCAACACCCTCCCGGGCATGACGCCCACCAGCCTCATCCCGCAGATGGCGGCGGCGGAGGGCATGGACTACGGCGCGCTGTGTGAGCAGATCATCGCTGTCAGCATGAAGAAGTATCGGAAATGAAGAATTTTACCTTGGAAGCAGTCTGCCGCGCCTGCGGCGGGAAATGGACCGGCCCTGCGCCGACAAATACGGAATTAACCGCCGTCACCACCGACAGCCGCGCTGTTACCCCCGGCTGCCTCTTCGCCGCCATCCCCGGCGAGCGGGTGGACGGCCATGACTTCATCGCATCGGCCCTGGAAAAGGGCGCGGCGTGCGCGCTGGCCCGGCGCCTGCCCGCCGGCGTGACGGGCAATGTCATCCTTGTGCCGGACACGGTGGCTGCGCTGCAATCTGCCGCGGCATATTACCGGGCGCAGTTCGACATCCCGGTGCTGGGCATCACCGGCAGCGTGGGCAAAACCACCGCCAAGGAGATGACCGCCTCGGTGCTGGCGCAGCGCTGCCGCGTCCACAAGACGGCGGGGAATTTCAACAACGACCTGGGCGTGCCCATCACGCTGTTCGGGCTGGATGATACGCACGAAGCCGCCGTGGTGGAGATGGGCGTTTCCCATCCCGGCGATATGCTCCGTCTTGCGGAGATGGTGCGCCCGACCATGGCGCTTTACACCGTCATCGGCCACGCGCATCTGGAGTTTCTCAAAAGCCGGGAGGGGATCCTGGCGGAAAAGTCCGTTATGAATCAGTACCTCCCCGACAACGGCATCGTCCTGTGCAACGGGGACGACGATCTGCTGTCTGCCATGGCCTGTCCGCAGCGGAAGCTGACCTTCGGCCTGTCCGGCCGCTGCGAAGTGCGGGCGGAAGACATCCGGCAGACGCCCGACGGCGGCACGGACTGCACCATTTCCGCCCCGGGGCGCAGCATCCCTGTCCACATCTCCGCTTACGGCGAGCACATGGTCTACGCCGCGCTGGAGGGCGCCGCCGTGGGCATTGCCCTGGGCCTTTCGGATGAGGAGATCATCCGCGGCATCGCGGCCTATACCCCCGTAGGGCGCCGCGCCCGCCGGGTCGAGACAGGGAAGTTCACCGTCATTGACGACTGCTATAACGCAAACCCCACCTCCACCGCGTCTGCTCTGCGCTCCCTTGCCGGGGCGGAAGGCCGCCGGGTGTGCATTCTGGGCGATATGCTGGAGCTGGGGGAGGAAGCGGAAAAGCTGCATTTCGAGACCGGGGCGCTGGCCCGCGGTTTGGGCGTTGAACTGGTGCTGACCACGGGGCCGCTCTCCCGCGAAATCGCGCGCGGCGCCGGGCAGGAGGAGCACTGGTTTCCGGACCGCGCGGCGCTGTGCGCGGCGCTGCCGGGGCTGCTTCGCAGCGGGGACACCGTGCTGGTGAAGGCCTCCCACAGCATGCGCTTTGAGGAGATCACCTCAGCGATCGAGGCGCTTTGAGGCGCAGAAATGTCAAAAAGCAGCGCGAGAATGCGCTGCTTTTTTGATGTCATTTCATTGATTACGTGGCGTCACGGTTCCGGCGCCAGATGCACCACAGTCCGTACATCACCAGGTCCTCGTCCAGCGTGATGCCGCTGCGGCGGCAGTTCGGGACGATGACGGCGGCGTTCTCCCCGGTGGCAACGACACTGGCCGCGGGGCGGCCCATTTCCGCCTCCACCCGGTCCAGGACCCCGTCCACCATGGCGGCGCAGCCGTGGATGATGCCGCTGCGCATGCTCTCGCGGGTGTTTTTGCCGATGATGCGCTTGGGCTTTTCCAGGCTGACGTCCGGAAGCTGGCTGGCGTCCCGCGCCAGGGAGCTTTGGCTCATGCTGACGCCGGGGCACAAAAGCCCGCCCACATAGCAGCCCTTTTCATCCAGCACGCCGACGGCGGTGGCGGTGCCCATGTCCACAAGGATGCAGGGCAGGGGATAGCGCTCCGACGCGGCGACGGCAGCCGCCACCAGATCGCCGCCCAGCTCTGTGGGGTCGTCCATCCGGATGTTCAGCCCGCTTTTGACCCCGGGGCCGACGATCAGCGGCCGGTGGCCGGTGCAGCGCTGCACGGCGGGGGCCAGCACTGCGGTGAGCTGCGGCACGACAGAGGCGATGATGGCGCCGGAGCAGCGGGATAGCTGCACGCCGTCACCCTGAGCCAGCAGACCGAGCAGCGCGGTATACTCATCCGTGGTGCGGCTTTTGTCTGTGGAAAGCTGAAACCGCCGCATCCGTGCGCCGTTTTCCACGCAGCAGACGGAAATGCTGGCGTTGCCGATGTCCAGTGTGAGAATCATGGCGATGCCTCCTTGCGCACTTTTCCCGAACAATTTATCAAATCCTGCGGGAGAAGTCAAACATCACTTGAATTCCGCCGAAGCCTGTGATAGAATCGTCAGGTAATTACGGGATGCGTCCCGATAAAGATGCGAAAGGAAGATGCTGTTATGTCCTACAAAGTTACCCGCGCCAACGAGGCCGTAAAATATGAGGCCCCCGGCCATTTCGACGTTCTCACCACCCGTCTGCACAACCCCGCTGAGGTCAACGAGGGCACCATCGTCCACGGCCTGAGCCACTTCCTGCCCGGCGGCGGCGCCAACGTCGCGCCCGCCAACTTCGAGATGATCTATTACATCATCTCCGGCGAGATGACCGTCACCCTCTTCGACGAGAATGACCAGGAGCAGAAGTATGTGCTGCACGCCGGCGACAGCGTCCATTTCGGCAAGGGCACCAAGCGCGGCTGCCTCAATACCGGCATCGTCACGGCGCAGATGATGACCATCATGATCAAGCCCCAGGCCTGATAAGCAAGCTATCTCAGCGTACCGCCCGACAGGGCGGTACGCGCTTTTTTTATCCCCTGCTGCAAAAACTCCGGTCCCAGCCCCGTGACCTTCATCAGCCGGGAGAAGCTGAGGGAAAAATTCCACAGCTCGCACAGGAAGAGCAGGATAACAAATCCGGCAAGGCCCCAGCGGGGCAGCAGCGTCATCACGAAGCCCACGCCGATCAGCGATTCGCTGACGTTGTAGACCATGCTGCGCAGCATCTGTCCCAGCCCTTTCAGACAGCCGTCGGTCACGATGTCCATGTACATGACAGGCACCAGCGGCGACAGAATGCGCAGATAGCGCCCTACCTCCGCGCTGTGGAAGATCCACGCCCCCAGCAGCGGCGAGAACAGGAACAGCAGCGCCGTCACCGCCAGGGAATAGAGCAGTCCAACCCGCAGCAATCGCTTCACCGCCCGACGGATGAAGGGCATGTCACCGCGCACCTGCGCCGCCGTCAGCTCCGGCACGCTGCGCTCGGCCAGGGCGGTGAGCAGGCAGGAGGGAAAGCCGATGACAGGGAACACCATGCCCGTGATGATGCCGTAGCCGCCCAGGGCGGCGTCGGCGCGCATGCCGCCCTCCCGCAGCTTTTTCGGGACAAGCAGATGCTCCAGCGTGTTCAGCCCCACGCGGGCATAGGCGCTCAGCGCCAGAGGCAGAGCGATGCGCAGCAGCCGCCCGGTCAGCCGTAGCGCCCGCACTGGCCGTCCGGCGGGACGGCAGAGATCGCTCAGCGCCAGAGCGAAGGCCAGGCAAGCCCCGGCGGCGTCCGCCGCCAGGCTTCCCCGGGCGATGGCGGCGCAGCACTGCGCCAGATCCGCCGGGTCGATGCGCCGGAGGAAGAAAAACACGGCACCGACGTTCACCAGCTGCTCCGCGACCTGGGTCACGGCGCTTTTCCACGCCTTCCCGCTGGCGATGAAGTAGCCGTTCAGCACGCTCGACAGCGAGATCATGGGCAGGGAAATGCTCAGCAGGCGCAGGCTCTTGACGCTTCTGGCGTCGCCGACCCATAGAAAGCCGATGGGCTCCGCACCGAAAAACAGCAGCAGGCAGGCGACGGAGCCGAAAATGGACGCGTAGATCAGGCAGCGCGCCACCGCGCCGCCCGCGCTGCCGCCGCCGGCGCGGCCCTGCTCCTCCGAGACAAGCCGGGTCGTGGTGAAGCGGATGCCGGAGATCGCGAGCGTCGCGGCGAAGACGTTGACGCTGACCACCAACTGCCAGAGGCCCAGCCCCGGCGCGCCGATGCGCCGGGCCAGCCAGGCCTGGTAGATCAGCCCAACGCAGCGCATCAAAAGCGCGGCGCCGGTCATGATCGCTGTGTCCCTTGCAATTTTCTTCATTCCGCCCATTCCGGCATCGCCTCCTGTGCAAAAAAAGATGCGTCGCTAAAAAATATGCCGCCGAAAGCGGGAAAAGAAGAAAAATGGTGTTGTTTTCCACAACTTTATATGCTATTATGGTAAAGAGCTAAATTCCACCCTTATGTCATATTCTTTATTACCCGAAAGGAGAGCATTACCATGGGACTGATTCAGGCTGCATTGGGTTCTGCCGGCGGAATTCTGGCGGACCAGTGGAAAGAGTATTTTTACTGTGAGGCGCTTCCGGAGAACGTTCTGGTCGTCAAGGGCAAGAAAAAGGCCACCGGCCGCAGCAGCAACACCCACGGGGATGACAACATCATCTCCAATGGCTCCATCATTGCCGTCGCTGACGGGCAGTGCATGATTATCGTGGAGCAGGGCAAGGTGGTGGACCTGTGCGCCGAGCCGGGTGAATATACTTATGATATGTCCACCGAGCCCTCCATTTTCGACGGCGGCAAGCTCAGTGACAACATCAAGGCCGTGTTTGCCAACCTTGGCAAGCGTTTCACCTTCGGCGGCGAGGCCCCGAAGGACCAGCGCGTCTACTACTTCAACACCAAGGAGATCCTGGGCAACAAGTACGGCACGCCGTCTCCCGTACCCTTCCGCGTGGTGGACCAGCGCGCCGGCATCGACATCGACATCTCCATCCGCTGCTTCGGCGAATACAGCTATCGCATCACCAACCCCATCCTGTTCTACACCAACGTCTGCGGCAACGTGGGCGAGCCCTATACCCGTGACCGCATCGACAGCCAGATGAAGAGCGAGCTTCTGACCGCGCTGCAGCCGGCCTTTGCCAAGATCTCCGACATGGGCATCCGTTACAGCTCCCTGCCCGGCCACACCACGGAGATCGCCGCCGCCCTGAACGACGTGCTGAGCAACCAGTGGCGCGACCTGCGCGGCTATGAGATCGTCTCCTTCGGCGTCTCCTCCGTCAAGGCCTCCGATGAGGACGAGACCATGCTCAAGGAGATGCAGAAGGCCGCCGCTTACCGCGACCCGACCCTGGGCGCCGCCGCGACCGTCGCCGCACAGGCCGACGCCATGCGCGCCGCCGCCTCCAACCCCAACGGCGCCGCCATGGCCTTCATGGGCATGGGCATGGCTCAGAACGCGGGCGGCGTTTCCGCCCAGAACCTCTATGCCATGGGCCAGCAGCAGGCCGCCGCGGCGGCTGCCGCAGCGCCCGCAGCGCCCACCAACGCCTGGAAGTGCTCCTGCGGTGCCACCGCCACCGGCAAATTCTGCCCCGAGTGCGGCAAGCCCAGACCGGTCGACACCGAGGGCTGGAAGTGCGAGTGCGGCACGATCAATAAGGGCAAGTTCTGCGCGGAGTGCGGCAAGCCCAAGCCCGCCGGCGCGCTGCAGTACCGCTGCGACAAGTGCGGCTGGGAAGTCCCCAAGGGCGAAAAGCCGCCGAAGTTCTGCCCCGAGTGCGGCGATCCCTTTGACGATGCGGACATCGTGCGCTAATCCCGCCGGGCTCTGATAGAAGTGTGCAACACCGGCGCCCGTTCTCTCTGCGGAACGGGCGCCGTAAGGTAAGAGGAGTCGAACCATGGCAGATCAGATCACCAATTACCAGTGTCCTGCCTGCGGCGGGCCGCTGCATTTCAACAACCAGACGCAGGACCTCACCTGCGATTACTGCGGAAGCCATTTCTCCGTCGCCCAGATCGAATCGCAGTACGCCCAGCACGACGCGCAGGCGGCCCAGGCATCCCAGACCGCCCAGGCCCAGGCGCAGGCGCACAGCGGCGAGGAGAGCGCGTGGGAGCTTGCCTCTGACAGCAACTGGGGGGCGGAGGGCGCCAATCTGCGGGCCTATAACTGCCCCAGCTGCGGCGCGGAGCTCATCTGCGACGAGACAACGGCGGCCACGAGCTGCCCCTATTGCGGCAACCCGACCATCGTGCCCGGCCAGCTCCACGGTATGCTGAAGCCGGATTACGTGATCCCTTTCAAACTTGACAAAAACGCGGCGATGAATGCGCTGCGCAATCATTACAAGGGGAAAAAGCTGCTGCCGAAGACCTTCTCCAGTGAGAACCACATTGAAGAGGTAAAGGGAGTTTATGTTCCCTTCTGGCTCTTTGACGGCGAGGCTTACGCGGACCTGACCTTTGACGCCACCCGCACGCACGTCACCGAAACGCGCAACGAGCGCGTCACCACCACGGAGCATTACCGGCTCCACCGCGCCGGCACGGTGCCCTTTGAGAAGATCCCGGTGGACGGCTCCAGCAAGATGCCGGACGACCACATGGACGCCATCGAACCCTTTGACTATTCCCAGCTCCAGCCCTTTTCGACGGCCTACCTGCCGGGCTATTACGCGGATAAGTACGACGTGAGCATGGAAGACAGTGCCGCCCGCGCCGACGACCGCGCCGCCCAGACCGCGAAGGACACCATGCGCAGCCGCTGCCTTGGCTATCAGACGGTGACCGAGGCCGGCGGACAGGTGCTGCTGCACCGCGGCAAGGTGCACTATGCGCTTTTGCCGGTTTGGGTGCTCAGCACAAAATGGAACGGGCAGAACTTCCTGTTCACCATGAACGGACAGACCGGCAAGCTCATCGGCGATCTGCCGGTGGACAAGGGCAAGTACTGGAAGTTCTTTGCCATCGCCGCAGTGATCGCCTCCGTCGCAGCGACGGCGGTGGTCGCACTGCTGACGTGAGAGGGGAGGCAATCGGATGAAACGCAGAATTCTTTGCCTTCTGGCAGTGCTTGTTCTGCTTGCGGCGCTGTGTGTCCCCGCCGCGGCGGAAGATTCGGAAAACTATGTCTATGACCTGGCCGGAATCCTGAATGAAGATGACGTCAGTGCGCTGAACGACCTTGCGCGGGACATCTCCCTGCAGCACAATTGCGGCATTTACGTCGCCGTGTTCCCGGACATGGCCGAATACGGCTATCAAAACATCGAGGACTTTGCAGAAGCGGTCTACAAGCAGTGGGATCTGGGCCTTGGCAGCGAGCGGACCGGCATCGCCCTGGTCATGAGCATGGACGAACGGGACTATGACCTGTGTGCTTACGGCAACGACGCCCACTATGCCTTCACCGACTACGGCAAGGACGTGGTGGCGGACGAATTCAAGGATGATTTCCGCAGCAACGACTGGGCCGAGGGCTTTTATGACTACATCCGCGCCTGCGAGTACATGCTCACCAAGGCGGAGGAGGGCGATCCCGTTGACGTGTCCTACTCCCGCGGCCCCGCGCCGAGCCTGACGGAGAAGCTGGGCAAGAGCGCGCCCATCGGCATTATCGCGGGCATCATCATCGCCTTCGTCTACTGCTCCATGCTGAAAAAATCGATGAAGACCGCCAAGATCGCCCGGGAGGCGGCGCAGTACGTGGCGCCCCAGGGCGTCTTGATGCAGGATGAACAGGATATGTTCACCCACACCACGGTCACCCGCCAGCACATTGAACACGAGCGCAGCGGCGGTGGCGGCGGCACCAGCGTCAACAGCGGCGGTTTTTCCCACAGCAGCGGCAAGTTCTGACAGATAAAAGGAGAGCAATACGCGCATGGCAAGCAAAACGCTGATTTTCGGCGGCGACTTCACGCTTGGGAAGGAGCCGGAAACCTATATGAAGGGCGTGAACGACCTGCTGGACGGCGCGGATTTCCGCATATTCCAGCTGGAAGAGCCCTTTCTTGACACCCTGGTGGAGGGCGCGCCGCCGGAGCGCCTGACAAAGACCCTGGACTGCGTAGTGGGCAAGGTCGATCTGGTGACCCTCTCCGGCAACCACTTTTACGATTACGGCGAACCCGGTGTGAACGACACCATCGCCTGGTGCGAGCGCAGCGGCATTGCCCACGCCGGCGGCGGCGCCAACGCCGAGATCGCCAAGCAGCCCGCCTTTATCGAAAAGGACGGCGTGCGCATCGGCGTGCTGGCTTATAACTGCGTCGGCTCGAAAAAGGTCTTCGCCTCGGCCGACCGGGGCGGCGCTGCCGGGCTGAACTTTACCCGCGGCTTTGTTCCGTGCAGCATGCTGGACCAGGTGCACACCCGCCTGGAGCGGGACGTCTGGGAGCTGAAGGCCCCCCAGCACATTGACGAGGACTGCATGGGCTTCAACTTCACCGATGTGGAGGCGGTGCTGGCCTTCGCTGAGGACGTGCGCCGCGCCCGGACACAGTGCGATGTGCTGTTGGTCTATTTCCACAAGGGCTATGTCCACCGCCCGGTGACCGTTGCCCCATGGGAGCGGCTGCTGAGCCACATCGCCATCGACAACGGTGCCGACGCCGTTATGGGCTCCCACAGCCACATCGCCCACGGCGTGGAGATGTACAAGGGCAAGGCCATCTATCACGGGCTGAACAACTTTGTCATGTACGTGCCCCAGCTCTCGCCCAACTTCAAGGGCCAGGTGCACGGCGGCAAGGACAGCAACAACGCGGAGTGGGTGAAAAGGCGCGTGGAGCGCTTCGGCTTCGTGCCGGACCCGGAGTATCCCACTTATCCCTTTCATCCGGAATCGGTCTACTGCCCGGTGGCGAAGCTGATCCTGGAGGACGGCGCCGTAAAGTCCTATCGCATGGTGCTGATGAAGGTGGAGCGCGACGGCGTGCCCTATGTCCACGGCCAGGGGCCGGTGGGGCAGGAGATCTTTGACTATATGCAGCGCATCACCACCGAGGCGGGGCTGAACGGCCGGCTTTCCTGGGTGGGCGACGAGGTCGAGATCCACTCTGCGGACTGATTGAGAAAACCGACTGCCGCGCCCCCCTTCGGGGAAGCGCGGCAGTCCCTGCGCTGTATTCCAGCGATGTGATTCCGGAGATTGAGATGAAAAAGAGACTCCTGAACAGTTTCATATGGGTCGTGGTCGCCCTTATGGTGGCGCTGGTCGCGTACCTGGTGATCCTTACAGTGCAGAGTGATGACCCCTTCGGCGTATTCTTCTACGAAAAGGTCGATCTGGTGGAGGCGCTGCTGCTGCTCATCGCGGCGTTGGCGCTGCTTTGCGTTGCAAAGGGCCGGATCAATGACCGGGAAGCCCTGATCCAGGTGAAGGAACGCCAGTCCCTTGAGGATCTGATCTCCAAAAAGATCGCCGAGCAGTATTTCAACATCTACTGCGTGGACATGGACGAGGACCGGGTGATCTATACCGCCTACGGCGAGATCGCCGAGAAGCATTACGGCAAGAGCATCCTCTCCGGCCAGGAGAAGTATTCCCGCATCGCCTCGCTGTACTGCCAGAACCTTGTGCTGCCGGAGGACCGGGAGCGCGTGGCGGCGGCGTGCAGCCTGGACAACATCCGCCGCCAGCTCAGCGAGCGCCGCGCGTTTTCGCTGATGTGCCGCGGCCAGATCAACGGCGTTGCCCGCTATGTGGAGCTGCGCTTTATCCGTATCCGCTACCAGGAGGGGAAAAACCACTTTATCTGGGCCTTCACCGACGCGGAGGAACGTATGCGCGCCGAGCTGCAGAAGTATGAGCAGACGGCGGTCATCTCCGGCCTGGCGGAGGACTTTGACTGCGTTTCCTATGTGGATCTGGGCAACAACACCATCACGGACCACCGCGTCAGCACGGTCATCAGCGATTGCATTGACGGCTGGAACGACACCGTGAACTATACTGCGAAAATGATGCTCTTCGCCAATGCGCTGGTCGTTTCCTCGGAGCGGGAAGAGCTTTTGAAAAAGGTACAGATCGAAAACGTCCGGCAAATGCTGGCCAAGCGCCCGGTCTGGTATGTGGACTGCCGCATCAATATGTACGGCAAGGACCGCGTATATCAGTTGAAATTTGTCGCGGACGGCTCCAACCGGGATCACGCGATCCTCGGCTTCCACAACATCAACGACGCCACGCTGAAGCGCCGGCGGAGCCTGGTGCAGGGCGCGGTGATGGACGGCCTCACCAGCGACTTTGAGTGCGTCGCCTATGTGGAGCTGGCGGAAAACCGCGTCACCAACTACCGCATCAGCGAGCTGTTCGCCAAGTCCATTCCCGGCTGGCGCACTGTGACGGATTATGCCGTGCGTGTGCGTCTTCTGGCGGACGCCCTCGTGCTGGATGAGGACCGGGAGCGTTTCCTGTTCCAGACCAGCCCGGAGCAGGTCATCAAGGGCGTTACGGACGACCCGGTCTACTATGTGGTGTTCCGCATCCATGTTGACGACGACGTGCGGATCTATCAGATCAAATACATCCTCGACCCCAACAGCAGCAGCAGCGTGGTGCTGGGCGTGCACAATGTGGATAAGGAGAAGAAGCGCGAGATGGAGCGCCACGCCCAGGAGGACGCCGCCCGCATCAAGAGCGATTTCCTCACCCAGATGAGCCACGACATCCTCTCGCCGCTGAAAAGCATCCACTCCGTGCTGCAAAGCGCAAAGGAGAACGTCTCCGACGCCCAGCTTTTGCAGCAGAATCTGGAGAAGGCGGACGTGACGAGCCAGTATCTCTACGGCCTGGTTAACGACGTGCTGAATATGACCAACGACCGGGGCGACGTGATCGAGATCCAACACGAGCCCATGAATATGCGCGTGTTTGTGGAGCGCTGCTGCGCCACGGTGGAGGAGCAGGCCGCAGAGAAGAATCTGAAGCTGGTGCGCTACATCGACGATATTGCCCACCCCTATGTGCTGTCCGACGCGCCGCATCTGCGCCAGCTCGTCCTGAATCTGCTGAATAACGCGGTGAAATATACGCCGGAGGGCGGACAGATCACCTTCCGCGTCAGTGAAATCCTGGCCAGTGACCGCAGCGCGACCTTCAAAATCGACATCGCCGACACCGGTAACGGCATGAACCGCCATGTGCTGGAGCATATATGGGATGTGTTTGCCCTGCGCGCGGACACCAAGGGCGACAACAACAGCGGCACCGGGCTGGGCCTGGCGGTGTGCAAAATGCTGGCCGACATGATGGGCGCCACGATTACGGTGGACAGCAAGATCGGGGAGGGGAGCTGCTTCTCCATCCTCCTGCCGATGGAGCTGGACCACGCTGCCTACAACGAAGCGCCGGCGGAGGATGCCTCCATTCTCAACGGCATGCACGTCCTTCTCGCGGAGGACAACGAGCTGGCCCGCAACATCATGAGTGAGATGCTCCGGGATTCCGGCGCGATCTTAACGCCGGCGGAAAACGGGCAGATCGCGCTGGAGCGCTTCCGCGATTCCGACATCGGGGAATACGACATGATCCTGATGGACAGCGTCATGCCGGTCCTGGACGGCATCGCCGCCACCCGCGCCATCCGACAGATGCACCGCGCCGACGCCGACACGGTCACCATTATCGGCATGAGCACCGGCATCTCCGCGGACGATATGGCGAGCTTCCGGGCCTCCGGCATCAGCGCCTACATCGAAAAGCCCGTCCAGCTGCCCGCGCTCGTCAACACGCTTTTGACCTGCATCCACAACCGCTCGCAGCTCCTGGAAAAGGAGCTGGCCGTCGCCACGGAGAGCTCCACCAAGGATGCGCTGACCGGCGTGCGCAACCGCACGGCCTATGAGCGGGCGGAGGCCCAGCTCAACCGCGAGATCGCCGCCGGCAAGGCCGCGCCCTTCGCTTTCGCATACTGTGACGTCAATAATCTGAAGTACACAAACGACACCTTCGGCCACGAGCAGGGCGATGCGCTGATCCAGAACGCGTGCCGCCTGATTTGCGACGTGTTCAAGCACAGCAGTGTGTTCCGCATGGGCGGCGACGAGTTTGCCGTTTTGCTGCGCGGTTCTGATTATGAGAACCGGGACGATCTGCCGGAGCGCCTGCGCCACTCGGAGGACTACGGCAACGTCTCCGTGGCCTGCGGCATGGCGGTGTTTGACCCGGAGACGGACCGGGAGCTGCGCAGCGTTCTGAAGCGCGCCGACGAGCAGATGTATGAGAATAAGCGTGAAATGAAAAGCGCCGCAGGGAAGAATCCCTGAATGTAAAAAGCTCTCCCGGTCAAGCGGCACTTCATAAGGAAGCTGCCTTGAGGTGGCAATTACCGGCCCCAAAGGGCATGAAACAGGGCGTGGCCATGATGGTCACGCCCTGTTTTGTCTCTTGGATTTTGTATGGCAAAATCCGATGCTCGATATAACTGCGGACATCAAAAGACCTGCCCGACAAACGGGAATTATGCATCTTCAGTACCATCAAAAGCGTGGTTTTCTACATAAGCCATCATCGTGTTATTGCGTATCGCATGAAATACCGGCAACAGAACGAAACAGGTGATCATCATGTAAGTATTCCTTCGTATTACCGCCGCAACAGCCACCGCTACTAAGATAAATCCCATTATAACCATAAAGAAAATATGCTCTCGCAGCCATTTCTTCTTGTAGTATTCGATTCTGTCCTTAAGGGTGAAACTGCTTGTTTTCAAGACCTGAATAAGATTATCTTCTGCAGCTTTACGATATTCTTGATCGGAGAGCCTTTCACCGGTCAAAATTTCGTTGATGCTGACATTGAAAAAGTTGCTCATGGCTAAAAGCATATCCGCCGGAGGAAGATACTTTCCAGTTTCCCAGCGAGATATCGTCTTGTTCGTTACGCCAAGTATTTCTCCGAGCTGCTCCTGTGACAGATTCTTCTCTTTACGACATTCTGAAATAAACAGTCCGACAGTTTCCATATTCATATTCGTCACCTCCATGCTTTAGCATAGCATCCGCAGGCAATTATGTCTTTACCATAGATGGCGAACCATTGGACATTTGCCCAATGTCCGGCAAATCCAGATTTGTTTTAGTCATTCTACTATTGCCGACCGGAATGGTCAATTGCCCCGCGCTCAAACGGGAGGGAGGCACTTCCTTACGAAGTGCCTCCCTCGGGAGAGCTTTTTTATCGCTGCAAGAGGAAAACAAAAAGTGACGTGCCCAAAACACGTCACTTTTTGCTTGGTGCGGGAGAAGGGACTTGAACCCTCACGTCTATGGATGGACACAGGCACCTCAAGCCTGCCTGTCTACCTGTTCCAGCACTCCCGCGTTGGATGCGCGAGAGTTATTATAACAGAAACCGCCGATTTGTCAACCTTAACTTTTTTCAACGGGCGCGCCGCCGTGTAGGTTTGTCAATGATGTGTTACACAACAGGAAAAGAAGCGAGTAGCTGCCTGGGAGAGCGCCAGTTTAGAGGACGCATGGGGAAATCGTTGTATTTACGCTGCCATACCGCAAGCTGTTTCTGGAAGTCCTCGAAAG
>SVKR01000052.1 GCA_015068365.1 Oscillospiraceae bacterium | reverse complement strand
TCCGCCGCGTCCATGATCCTGTATGAACCCCGCACCGGCACAGTGCTGCGCCAGCGCGGCGCGGACGAGCGGCGGCTGATCGCCAGCACGACCAAGATCATGACGGCGCTTGTCGTGCTGGAGCATTCCCGCATGAGCCGGAGCGTGACCATCACGGATGCGCAGTCGGGGATCGAGGGGTCGTCCATGGGGCTGCTGCCCGGGGACAGCTACACGATCGAGGAGCTGCTCTACGGGCTGATGCTGGCCTCCGGCAACGACGCCGCCATTGCCCTGGCGGAGCATACGGCGGGCAGCGTTGAGGCCTTTGTGGAATGGATGAACGAAAAGGCGGCGGCGCTGGGCCTTGCGAACACGCATTTTGAAAACCCCCACGGCCTGGACGGGGAGCAGCATTACTCCTCCGCCCGCGATCTGGCCCTTCTGACGGCGGCGGCCATGGAAAACCCGGACTTCTGCCGCCTGTTCGCCGCGCGGGAGTATCAGATCCACGGACTGACCTTCCGCAACCACAATAAGCTTTTGGAGGGGTATGACGGCTGCATCGGCGGCAAAACCGGCTACACCCGCGCCGCGGGGCGGACGCTGGTCTCCGTTGCCGAGCGGGACGGGCTGCGCCTCATTTGCGTCACGCTGTCCGACCCCAATGACTGGGCCGACCACGCCGCGCTTTATGACGAGGCCTTCTCCGGCTATCGGTTTCTGACCTTCCCGGACGAGCAATGGCGAGCGGTCCCCGTCATTTCCTCCACTGCGTCGGCTGTTCCGCTGCAATGCGATGCACCGTTCGCGCTCATGCGCCGCGACGAAGAGACGGCGGTGCACGTTTCGCTGCCGCGCTTTGTGTTCGCGCCGGTCCGCTGCGGGGACCGCCTGGGGACGGTCCGGATCGTGCGGAGCGGAAAGGTGATCTGGAAATCCGACCTGCTTGCTGCAGCCGACGCCCCGGTCGACCCGCAGCAGCGCCTGAGGCCGTGGGAGCGCTTCGCGCCATTCAAAGACCGGTATCCCACCGGCGCATTTGCGGAAAACCTCTTTTCCGCGTGATCTGGAGCCAGCGATGAACGAACGACTGCAAAAACTCATTTCAGCCGCAGGCATCGCCTCCCGCCGCCGGGCGGAGGAGCTGCTGCGCGCCGGGCGCGTGCGCGTCAACGGCGCCGTGGCCGGCCTCGGACAAAGCGCGGACCCAGACACGGATACCATCACTGTGGACGGCAGACCGATTCGCATCCCCACGGAGAAGGTCTATCTGATGCTGCACAAGCCACGGGGCTATGTGACCACGCTGAGTGACGAGAAGGGGAGGCCCGATGTCTCGCTTCTGCTGCGCGGCGCGCCGGCGCGGGTCTATCCCGTCGGCAGGCTGGACATGGATTCCGAAGGCCTGCTGCTGCTGACCAATGACGGCGCGCTGGCCAACGCTCTGATGCATCCCAGCGGCGAGATCAAAAAGGTCTACCACGCCACCGTGCGGGGCGACACAGCGCTTGCCCTGCCGCGACTGCGCGCGCCCATCACGCTTGACGACGGCTGTACCGTGCAGGCCGACGCGGTGGACGCGCTCGGAGACGACACGCTGCAGATCACCATTCATGAAGGGCGCAACCGCCAGATACGGCGCATGTGCGCCGCCGTAGGGCTTCACGTTTCGCGGCTCGTGCGCGTCAGCGAAGGGCCGCTCCTCCTCGGCGATCTGCCCGCCGGA
This sequence comes from Oscillospiraceae bacterium, assembly GCA_015068365.1. Classification (GTDB taxonomy): domain Bacteria; phylum Bacillota; class Clostridia; order Oscillospirales; family Oscillospiraceae; genus SVKR01. The sequence goes on along the minus strand of SVKR01000052.1, from coordinate 32,204 downwards.
ACATGGCGGGCGCTGACGGAGAATGAGATTTCCGAGCTGCAAAGCGCCATAAAAGCGCAGGAAAGCCCGCGCGATACATAATTTGATGCAGGATTTGCCTGCAGCTTGCAAATTTTCTTGCATTTTACACGGAAATAGCATAAGATACACTTTGCCTGGACACTTTGCCGGGCAAAGTTGTTTTTATGGGTGGTGGAGGCATGGAACGTGGCATTTTGGCACAGCTGAAAGACAGCGCCGGGTTTTCCAAAGGCCAGAAGCGCATTGCCGCATACATTCTTGAAAACTATGACAAAGCCGCGTTTCTGACGGCCTCGCGCCTGGGGGAGCTCTGCGGCGTCAGCGAATCGACGGTGGTGCGCTTTGCCAGCGAACTGGGCTATGACGGCTATCCCGGCATGCGCAAGGCCATACAGGACACCATCCGCTCCCGGCTCACCAGCGTCCAGCGCATCGAGGTGGCACGGGAGACCATGGACGAGGACAACGTGCTGGAATCTGTCCTGATGGCCGACATTGACAAGCTGCACGTCACCCTGGACGAATGCAACCGCGAGAGCTTCAACGCCGCGGTGGAGCGCATCGTGAACGCGCATCACATCTACATTGTCGGCATGCGCTCGTCCACCTGCCTTGCCAACTTCCTCGGCTTTTATCTGAACCTGCTGCTGGAAAACGTCCACATCATTCAGGACACCGCCGTCAGCGAGGTGTATGAGCAGATCATCCGCATCCGGGAGGGGGACGTGTTCATCGGCATCAGCTATCCCCGCTATTCCAGCCGCACCGTGCGCGCCATGAAGTTCGCAAAAAACGCCGGCGCCCATGTCATCGGCATCACCGACGGGGAGACATCTCCCTTCGCCGGCGTGGCCGATACGCTGATCTACGCGAAAAGCGATATGGTCTCCTTCCTGGACTCCCTGGTGGCGCCGCTCAGCCTCATCAACGCGCTGATCGTCTCCGTCGGCATTCGCAGCAAGGACAACCTTTCCGACATTTTCAAGCGCCTGGAGACCATCTGGGCGGATTATGACGTCTATGAGCTTACGGATATTTGACGCCGCTGTCATCGGCGGCGGGGCGGCCGGCATGATGGCGGCCATCACGGCGGCGCGGCGGGGCAGAAGCGTGGCGCTGATCGAGCACAACCCCTTCTGCGGCAAAAAGCTGCGCATCACCGGCAAGGGCCGCTGCAATGTCTGCAACAACTGCGACATCAAGACCTTTCTGAAAAATGTGCCCACCAACGGAAAGTTCCTTTACTCCGCGCTGAACCGCTTTTCTCCCGACGACACCATGGCATATTTTGAGTCACTGGGCGTGCCGCTGAAAACCGAGCGGGGCAGCCGGGTGTTCCCGGTCTCCGACAACGCCCATGACATCGCCCGCGCGCTGGAAGCGGAGATGCGCCGGGCGGGGGTGTTCCTTCTGCACGACAGCGCCGTGGAGATTTTGCTGGAAAACGGCGCGGTCCGCGGCGTTCGCTGCGCAGAGAACACGCTGCAATGTGAAAGTGCGCTGATCGCCACCGGCGGGGCTTCGTATCCGCTGACCGGCTCCACAGGGGACGGCTATCGCATGGCGAAGGCGCTGGGCCACACGGTCACGCCGCTGCTGCCGTCGCTTGTTCCGCTGGAGAGCGACGACGCCGACTGCGCGGAGATGCAGGGCTTTTCGCTGAAAAATGTGACGCTGACGCTCCGCGACGGGCAGGGCAAGGCCCTCTACTGCGAACTGGGGGAGATGATGTTTACCCACTTCGGCATCACGGGGCCGCTGGTGCTCTCCGCCAGCGCGTTTTTGCGGGGCAGCGCCGGGCCGTGGACCGCGGAGATTGACCTGAAGCCCGGCCTGGACGAGAAAAAGCTGGACGCCCGCCTGCTGCGGGACTTTGAGCTATACAAGAACCGCGATTTTGCCAACGCCCTGGGCGATCTGGCGGGGCGGACGATGATCCCCGTGCTGGTGCGCCGCTCCGGCATCCCCGGGGAGACCAAGGTCAACGCCGTTACGCGGGAGCAGCGCCAGCGGCTTTTGCAGCTTTTCAAGGCCTTTCCCGTCTCCGTTCGCGGCCCGCGCCCCATCGCCGAGGCCATCGTCACCTCCGGCGGCGTGAACGTGAAGGAGGTCGATCCGCGCACCATGGGCTCCAAGATCGTGGACGGCCTATACTTCGCGGGAGAGGTTCTGGACCTGGACGCCTTTACCGGCGGCTTTAATCTCCAGATCGCATGGAGTACCGGCCATCTGGCCGGTGAACATATCTGATGAGCTCCCTGGGAGGAACCATATGAAGCATCCTATTTCTGTCGCCATCGACGGCCCCTCCGGCGCCGGGAAAAGCACCGTGGCAAAGGCGCTGGCGGCGCAGTTTCAACTCATTTATGTCGATACCGGTGCGATTTACCGCACTGTCGGCCTCGCGGCGCAGCGTGCGGGCGTTGGCTCGAAGGACGCCCCCGCCGTTATCGCCCTGCTGCCGGGGCTTTCCATCGACATCGCCTATGATGAAAGCGGCACCCAGCGGATGCTGCTGTGCGGCGAGGACGTCTCCGACGCCATCCGCACGCCCAAAAGCTCCATCTACGCCTCTGACGTCTCCGCTATCCCGGAGGTGCGGGCCTATCTGATGGATATGCAGCGCTCCATGGCCGCCCGGCACAGCGTGGTGATGGACGGCCGCGACATCGGCACGGTCGTGCTGCCGGACGCGGACGTGAAGGTGTTTCTGACTGCCAGCGCCGAAGAGCGGGCCCGCCGCCGCTGGCTGGAGCTGAAAAAGCGGGGCACGGAGACCCCCTATGACGAGGTGCTGCGGGACATCGAATACCGCGACAGGCAGGATTCCACGCGCGCCGCTGCGCCGCTGCGGGCGGCGGAGGACGCTGTGTGCATCGACAGCAGCGATCTCAGCTTTTCGGAAGCGGTCGAGGCCGTGGCGCGGCTCGTGCGGGAGAAGCTGGGCGAATGAAACAGGTCATCGTTGCGAAAAGCGCCGGCTTTTGCGCCGGCGTGGCCCACAGTGTTGCGCTGGCCGAGCGGGAGCTGTCCGCCGGCACGCCGCTCTGGTGCCTGGGCGAGCTGATCCACAACCGGGACGAAGTGGCGCGGCTTTGCGCCATGGGGATGCGCGTTGCGGACACGGTGGAGGAGATCCCGGAGGGCAGCGCCGTGCTTTTGCGCTCCCACGGGGTCGGCAAGGCGGTCTATGACGCGCTGGAGCGCCGCCGCTGCCGCATCATCGACGGCACCTGCGGACGGGTGAAGTATATCCACCGCATCGCCGACCGCGCCCAGGCGGAAGGGAAGAGCCTGATCGTGTTCGGCCAGGCCGATCACCCGGAGGTGCAGGGCATCTGCGGCTGGTGCGCCGATTCTTCCGTCGCGCAGAGCGTGGAGGAGCTGGAATGCCTTCTGCATAAGTGTTCAGAATTGAACAATCGCGGCACGGTTGTCGTGTTCCAGAGTACGGAAACACAGGAACATTTAAAAAAATCGAAAGAAATTCAAAAAAAAATATGTACAAATGCGGAATTCTTTGATACAATATGCGATGCTACGCAGATTAGACAGTCAGAGGCATTGGATTTCGGACAAAAATGTGATGCTGTGGTGGTCATTGGCGGAAAGCACAGCGCCAACAGCCGCCACCTGGTGGAGATTTGCGCGGAGGTTTGTGACAAGGTTCTGTTCGTCGAAAATGCGGCGGAGCTTGCCTTATCTCCGCTTGCGGCATTGGATACCGTTGGTATCACCGCAGGGGCCTCAGTTCCTGGAAGGATCATTAAGGAGGTAGAACAAAAGATGTGCGACGAGATCAATCAGACCGTGGAGGTCAACGAGGCTGCAGCTGTGGAAGAGACTGCCGCCGTGGAAACCGAAAAGAGCTTTGAGGAGCTGCTGGAGGATTCCATCAAAACCATATATAACGGGGAGACGGTCAAGGGTATCGTTGCTGCGATCACACCCACCGAAGTGACGGTCGATCTCGGGACAAAGCATTCCGGTTACATACCGGTAGAGGACTTCGCCGATGAGAACGGCACCAAGATTGAGGACCTGATCCACATCGGCGACGAGGTGGAAGCCTGCGTCGTCCGCGTGAACGACGTGGAAGGCACGGTCATGCTCTCCAAGCGCCGCCTGGATGCGGTGAAGAACTGGGAGGACGTGGAGCGCGCCTGCGAGGACGAGACCGTTGTCGAGGGTGTTGTCACCGAAGAGAACAAGGGCGGTATCGTCGTCTCTGTCAAGGGCATCCGCGTGTTTGTCCCCGCGTCCCAGTCCGGTCTGCCGAGAGACGCTGAGATGAGCCAGCTGCTGAAGCAGAAGGTCCAGCTTCGCATTACCGAGGTCAACAAGGGCCGCCGCAGAGTGGTGGGCTCCATCCGCGCCGTGACCGCCAAGGCCCGCCGCGAGGCCATCGCCAAGATCTGGGACGAGATCGAGATCGGCAAGCGCTATGACGGCGTTGTCAAGTCCCTCACCAGCTACGGCGCATTCGTCGACATCGGCGGTGTGGACGGCATGGTGCATGTCTCCGAACTGAGCTGGAAGCGCATCAGCAAGCCCGCGGACGTTGTCTCCGTCGGCGACAAGATCAATGTCTACGTCATCAACTTCGATAAGGAGACCCATAAGATCTCCCTGGGCTACAAGGATCCCAACGAGAATCCCTGGAGCAAATTCATGGAGCAGTACAAGGTCGGCGACATCGCCCCTGTTACCGTTGTCAAGCTGATGACCTTCGGCGCCTTTGCCGAGGTCGTTCCCGGCGTGGACGGACTGATCCACATCTCCCAGATCGCCAACCGCCGCATCGGCCAGCCCGGTGAGGTCCTGACGGTGGGTGACGTGGTGGACGCCAAGATCACCGCGATCGACGAGGAGAAGCACAAGGTCTCCCTCAGCATCCGCGCTCTGTGCGAGCCCGCCCCTGCCGCGCCCAAGGCCGCCCAGGAGACGGAAGAGGAAGAGGAAGCGGTCGCTCCCGAGGCGGACGCACTGGTCTATGAAGTCTCCGAGACCGGCGAGAGCACCGGCATCGCCCCGGAGGATACCGAAGAATAATTATTGCATCCTTTTTACAGCGCCCTGCATACATGCAGGGCGCTGTTTTTTTTCAAAAAATGCTGATTTATCAGTGCTTTTTTTCAATTTTTCCTTGCGCCGGTTTGAAAAAATGTGTATAATATGTTTGGATGATTATGGATATGCAAACCCGGAGAAAGGAGCAGGCCGCAGATGTTTAAGATTGGTGACAGGGTCGCGCACCCGCTGCACGGTGCTGGGACAATCAGTGAGATCGAGCGCAAGAAAATCAACAACCAGTTCAAGGACTACTATGTGATGCGGATCCCCAAAGGTGACATGCGGGTAATGATCCCTGTTGACGCCTGCGACGCTGTGGGCCTGCGTCCGATCATTGATTCCGTCCGTGCGGAGGAGATATTGAATCAGATCCCCGATCTGGACGTCTCGCAGGACGCCAACTGGAACAAGCGCTATCGGGAGAATATGCTGCGCATCCGCAGCGGAAATTTGCTGGAGGTCGCCTCCGTGATCAAATCCCTTGTCCAGCGGGAGAGCGTCCGCGGTCTCTCCACCGGGGAGCGCAAGATGCTGCACAGCGCCAAGCAGATCCTGATCTCTGAGATCGTGCTCTGTTTTGACTGCAGCTACAGCGAGGCGGAAGAGCGGCTGTACCATTCCTTCAGCTGATTTCTTCTGATTTGGAGCAGATATGTCTTCTATTTCTGATTTTATTCACAAGGCCCACCACAGCTTCTGCACGGTGGTCGTGGTCGCCGCAGGATCGTCGGAGCGTATGGGCACCGACAAGCTCTTCCTGCCCCTGCAGGGCGTTCCGGTCCTGGCCAGGACGCTCATGGCGCTGAACGCCGCGCCGGCGGCAGATGAGATCATCGTCGTCACGCGGCCGGAGAAGCTGGACGCGGTGGCGAAGCTGAAAGAGGAATACGGCATTACCAAGCTGACAAAGGTGGTCATCGGCGGCGCGCAGCGCACGGAATCGGCGCTTTCCGGCGTTTCCGAGGCGGACGGGCGGGCGAAGATCATCTGCATCCACGATGCAGCGCGCCCCTTCGTGACGGCGGAGATGCTGGAGGAGGCCGTGCACAATGCCGTGCTGTATCAGTCCGCCGCGCCCGCCGTGCCGGTAAAGGATACGATCAAGCGAGCGGTCGACGGTCTGGTGGAGGAAACGCCGGACCGTACGCAGCTTTTCGCGGTGCAGACGCCTCAGGCTTTTCAGGCCGACCTCATCAAGGCGGCGCTGACCGCCGCTGTGCGGGATAAGAAAAACTACACGGATGACTGCGCCGCCGCGGAGGCCATTGGGATGAGAACCTATCTCTGCCGCGGCAGCGAGGAGAATATCAAGATCACGACCCCCGCCGACCTGCCGGTGGCGGAGGCGATTTTGCGCAGCAGGAGCGGGGAAACGGAATGAATACGCCTTTTCGCATCGGCCACGGATATGACGTGCACCGCCTTGTCGCCGGGCGGCGGCTGATCCTCGGCGGGGTGGAGATCCCCTATGAAAAGGGCCTGCTCGGCCACTCGGACGCCGATGTCTTGACCCATGCAGCAATGGACGCCATGCTGGGCGCTGCCGCGCTGGGCGACATCGGGCGCCTTTTCCCGGACAATGACCCGGCCTACGCCGGGGCGGACAGCCTGAAGCTGATGGAGAGGGTCAGCGCGCTTCTTCGGGAGCACGGTTACGTCCTCGGCAATCTGGACTGCACTGTGCTGGCGCAGGCCCCGAAGCTGGCGATGCACGAAGATGAAATGCGCTGCAATTTGGCCCGGGCCTGCGGCGTGCAGCCGGAGCAGATCAGCGTAAAGGCCACGACGGAGGAGGGCCTTGGCTTTACCGGCGCGGGAGAGGGGATCGCCGCCCACGCGCTGGCCTTGATCGTTCGGATCGAGAAATGAACTCGGGCCGCCCCGCGGCATAAAATGAATCAGGGCGGAGCAGCGCACTGTGCGCTGTCCGCCGCAAATCTGATTCATTTTTCAGGCGCATATCCCGACCGTGTTCGGCGTGTGCGGACTGATTGCCGAGGGGGATTGGCAATTATGCATATTCTGATTTTGTGCCGCTCTCTGACTTCTGCCCAGAAAGCGGCTCGTATTATTCAACGCAGCGGCATCTATGCTGTCACGGCAAAGGCGCCGCAGGGCGCAAATCCCGGCGGCTGCGCCTACGGCGTCAAGCTGGCCGGGCGCAACCGTGACACGGCGCTGCGTCTGCTGACAGAGGCGGGGATCCCGGTACTGTCCGTGATCGAACTGCCGGAGCACGGTGAGCGCCGATGATCTATCTTGACAGCGCCGCCACCAGTTTGTATAAGCCGGAGGCGGTGCAGACTGCCATTCTGGACGCCCTGCACAGCATGGCAAGCCCCGGCCGCGGCGCCCACGCGCCGGCCATGAAGGCGGCAGAATGCTGCTTCTCCTGCCGGGAGGCGCTGGCGGAGCTTTTCCACATGCCCGACCCGGAGCGCGTGATCTTCACCTTCAACGCGACCCACGGGCTGAACATCGCCATCCGTTCCCTGGTGCGCAGCGGCACGCGCGTGCTCATCTCCGGCTATGAGCACAATTCTGTCACGCGGCCGCTCCACGCGCTGGGGGCCGACGTGCGGGTGATCGACACGCCGCTTTTTGACCCGGAGGCCTTTCTTGCGCGCGCTGAGGCGCTTTTGCCCTGGGCGGAGGTTGTCGTCTGCACCCATGTATCAAATGTCTTCGGCTACATTCTGCCCGTTGAGGCGCTGGCGCAGCGGTGCCGGGAGCGAGGGATCCCCTTCATCCTCGACGCATCGCAGTCGGCCGGCGTGCTGGACCTTGATTTTCCGCGTCTGGGCGCCGACTTTGCGGCCATGCCCGGGCACAAGGGGCTGATGGGGCCGCAGGGCACCGGCGTACTGCTATGTAAAAATGATGCTTTCCCGCTGTTATATGGCGGAAGCGGCTCGGCCTCCGTGCTCCAGACCATGCCGGATTTCCTGCCGGACCGCCTGGAGGCCGGCACCCACAATGTGACCGGGATCGCCGGGCTTCTGGCCGCCGTACGCTATCTGCAAGGCAACGGGCTTCCCGCCATCCGCGAGAAGGAGCGCGCACTGATGACCCGCTTCGTTCACCGGATCGGGCCTGCGGAGCATATGCGCTGCTTTTTCAGCGACGATGGCGCGCTGCAGTGCGGCGTGCTGTCCGTCCTGCCGACACGCCTTGACTGCGAATCCTTTGGCGAGGCGCTGGGCAGATACGGCGTTGCCGTGCGCACCGGGCTGCACTGCGCCCCGACTGCCCACGCCACGGTGGGGACACAGGAGACGGGGACCGTGCGCTTCAGCTTTTCGCCCTTTAATACCGCGCAGCAGATCGACGCGGCGGCGGAAATCTGCAAAACTATTTTGAAAATGCCCTAAAAACAGACATTCTTTATTTGCCATTTCCATGCAGATGCAGTATAATAAATAGTCAAATCATTTTTGACCGGTCTTTGCGGCACCCGACTTTGATCAGAGTTTACAAACGAGGAATTCTATGAATACCATAACCGACTTTTTCTCGACCCTGGGCAATTACATCACGACCATCGGCATTGCGGACGCCTTCGACATACTGATCGTTGCCTTTCTCATTTATCAGCTGATCCGGCTGATCCGAAAGAAGAACAGTATGCGCTTGGCCAGGGGCATCGTGTTTTTGCTGCTGATCCTCTGGATCTCCGGCATCCTGCACCTCACGATGATCAACTATTTGCTGCGCAGGGCGGTGGAACTGGGCCTGATCGCCATCCTGATTATTTTCCAGCCGGAGCTGCGCCGGCTGCTGGAGAAGATGGGCAGCAGCAAATTCAGCGGACTGTTCGGCGGCGATCTGCGCTCGTTCCACACGGAGGGGGCCATCACGCAGACCGTGCTGGCCTGCGCGGACATGTCCCGCAGCCGCACCGGCGCGCTGATTGTCTTCGTGCGGGACAACCAGCTTTCCGAGCCCATCAGCACCGGCACGCTCGTGGACGCGGAGGTCACCGCGGAACTGCTGAAAAACATCTTCTTTGTCAAGGCTCCGCTGCATGACGGGGCAGTCATCATCAAGGACGGACGCATTGCCGCCGCCGGCTGCATGCTTCCCATGTCCTCCAATATGAATCTGAGCCGCGATCTTGGCATGCGCCACCGCGCCGGCATCGGAATGAGCGAACGCTCCGATGCTGTGGTGGTCATCGTCTCCGAGGAGACCGGCGCCATTTCCATCGCCGTGGACGGCATGCTCAAGCGCCACCTTTCCACCGAGACGGTGGAAACGCTGCTGCGCAAGGAACTGATGCCGGAGGAGACGGATGTCAAGGCCAAGTTCAATCCGCTGGATCTGATTCGGGGTAAGAAAAATGGGTGAAAAGAATCAACAGAAAAAAGAATCGACCCTCAGCATCGTCGCCTACGTCGTGTTTTCCCTGGTCTGCTCGCTGCTGATCTGGGTCTATGTGACGGAGTCCAACGGCGGCGAGACCGACCGCCCGTTTCCCGGCGTGATGGTGGTCTTTGAGGGGGAGAGCGCGATGCGCGATACCCGCGGCCTTGTCATCTCCGAACGGGACACCACCTCCGCGAAGGTCACCATCAGCGGCAACCGCAGGAGCCTTTCCGTTCTGGACAGCGCCGATCTGAAGCTGGTCATCGACCTCAGCGATATTACGAGCCCGGGCAACTACTCCCTGGCGCCGAAGGTGGAATACCCCCGCCGCATCGATACCAGCACGATCACCTCGGCCACGATCACGCCGGAGGTCATCAGCTTTTATGTGGATAAGCTCAGCGTCCGCCCCGTGCCGGTCACCGGCGTTTTCAACGGCAGCGCGGCGGAGGGCTACAGCGCAGACCCGCTGGAGTTTGACACGGAGACCATCCGCATCTACGGGCCGGAGAAAATCATCTCCCAGGTGGACCACGCCCTGGTGGAGGTCAGCCGCACCGACGTGGACAAGACGCTGAATTTTGAAGCGGCCTATACGCTCATTGACGTGGATGGGAACCGCTTTGAAAGCGACGAGGTCACCTTTGACCGGGAAACCGTGAATGTGACGCTGCCCATCAACGCGGTGAAGGAGGTCAGCCTCACGGTGGATCTGGTCCCCGGCGCGGGCGCGACGCGGGACAACGTGAAATGGAGCATCGATCCCGCGACCATCACCCTCACCGGCGACGCGGCGACGCTGGACGGCGTGAACTCGATCAGCATTGCGAAGATCGACCTTTCCAAGGTGGATGAGGCGCTGACGGAGAGCTATAAGATCGTCCTGCCCAACGACACGGAGAGCACGGACGGCATCAAGGAGGCCACGCTGACGCTGGAGATGCAGGGCCTTGCCAAAAAGACGGTCTCCATCGAGCAGGCCAACATCTCCTGCACCAACGTCAGCCAGGGCTATGAAGCCGTCATCATGAACGGCTCCCTGGACAACGTGGTGATCCGCGGGCCGGAGAACGTCCTGCGCGGCATCACGGACAACAATGTCCGCGCCGTTGCGGACCTGACGGATTACGGCACCGCGACCGGCATCCTCTCCGTCCCGGTGCGCATTGTCATCAACGGCACAACGGAGGCCGGCGCCTACGGCGAATACAAGGTCTACATCAACGTGACAAAATCCTCGGCTACATAACGATACGAATGCAGGAGCGGCTATGATCAAAAGTATGACGGGTTACGGCAGCGCAAAGGGTAGCTGCCAGGGACTTGCGATCAGCGTAGAGCTGAAAAGCGTGAACAACCGATATCTGGACTGCTCGGTGCGCCTGCCGCGTGGGTTCCTCTTCGCGGAGGAGACGGTGAAGGCCAGGGTGCAGCAGCATATTTCCCGGGGAAAGGTGGATGTCTTCGTCAGCATCGACACCGCCTGCTCCGACGCCGTGGTGGTCAAGGTCAACCCCACGCTGGCTGCGGGCTATGTGGAGGCGGTGCGCCGCCTTTCCGAGGACTACGGGCTGGACGGCGATCTGAGCGCCCTTGCCCTCAGCCGTATGCCGGATGTGCTGAGTGTGGAGAAGCAGGACGCCGACGCGGAGGCGGTCAGCGCCGCCATCGGCGAGATCACCGAGCAGGCGCTGCAGGAATATGACCAGATGCGCCGGCGGGAAGGGCAGAAGCTGCACGATGACATTGCCGACAGGCTTTGCACCATTGAGGACTACGTCAGCGAGGTGGAGCGCCGCTCGCCCGAGACGGTGGAGGAGTACCGCCAGCGTCTTTACCGCAAGATGAGCGAGGTCCTGGCCAACACGGCCCTGGACGAGCAGCGAATTTTGCTGGAGGCCGGGATCTTCGCCGACAAGGTGGCCGTGGACGAGGAGACGGTGCGGCTTCGCAGCCACATCGCCCAGATGCGCGGCATGCTGCAGACCGGCTCGCCCATCGGGAGAAAGATGGACTTCCTGGTGCAGGAATTCAACCGGGAGAGCAACACCATCGGCTCGAAGTGTTCTGACGGTGAGATCACCAAAATCGTCATTGAGCTGAAAAGCGAGATCGAAAAGATCCGCGAGCAGATCCAGAACATAGAGTGAGGGCGCAGCGGGAATGAAACTGATCAACATTGGATTTGGCAACATGGTTGCCGCGAGCCGGGTGCTGGCCATGATCAGCCCGGAGAGCGCCCCGGTCAAGCGCATTATCACCGATGTGCGCCAGCGCGGCGCGCTGGTGGACGCGACCTTCGGCCGGCGCACCCGCGCCGTACTCATTATGGACAGCGGACATGTGATCCTCTCCGCGCTGACGCCGGAGACCATCGCCGCCCGCGCAGGAAAACAGGAAGGCGGTGGAGAGCTTGAAACGGAAGACTGAGTCCGGCGTTCTCATCATCGTCTCCGCGCCCTCCGGCTGCGGAAAAAGCACGGTGGTGCACCGTTTGATGGAGCAGAGAGAAAAGCTGCGCTTTTCCGTCTCCGCCACCACGCGCGCGCCACGCGCCGGGGAAACCGAAGGCGTTGACTATTATTTCGTCAGCCGGGAAGAATTTGAGAAAATGGTGCGCGACGGCGCTTTTCTGGAACACGCGGAGTATGTGGGCAACTGCTACGGCACGCCCCGCGCCCCCGTGGAAAAGCAGCTTTCCGATGGCTATGACGTCTATCTGGACATCGATGTGCAGGGCGCCATGCAGGTCAAGGCCCTCCGGCCCGAGACGCTGATGATTTTTCTGATGCCCCCCAGCATGGAAGAGCTGGAACGTCGGCTGACCAGGCGGGGGACCAACTCCCCGGAGGAGATCCGTGACAGGCTCCGGGCGGCGGAGCGGGAATGCGCGCTGCGCGAGCAGTTTGACTTCGTCGTGGTGAACGACGAGGTGGACCGGGCGGTGGACGAGATCTCGTCCATCATCGACGCCCGGAAAAAACAACAATCCAGCAATCAAAAGAATTTGTAATAAGAGGTGCCTTGAAATGATGCTTTATCCTCCCGTGGCCGATCTTGTGGACAAGGTCGGCAGCAGATACCAGCTTGTGAACGTGGTCGCCCAGCGCGCCAGACAAATCTCCGCCGAGTGGGAAGCCGAGGGCGAGCCGCAGGACGAAAAGCCCGTCTCCATCGCCATTGACGAGGTCTATGCCGGCAAGCTGACGGTGAACCCCGTGGAGCATACGGAAAACGCGGCGGCTGCGGACGAAGCGCCTGCCGACGTCGCGGCAGAATCCGCTGATTGAGTACGGAGCATCCTGCAACGGGGGAGGGACACCGCAGACCGTGAACTACGCCAAAATCGCTGTTTCGGAGGTCACATTCTGGGTGGACCGCCCCTATGACTACGCCGTGCCCGACTCCATGGCGGACGCGATCGCGCCGGGCATGCGGGTCATCGTGCCCTTTGGCCGCGGAAATCGCAAGGCCGAGGGCATCGTGCTGAGCGTGTCCGACCGGAGCGATTACGACGCGCCGAAGGCCATCACCGCGCTTCTGGACGAGCAGAGCGTGCTGACGCCGGAGCAGATCCGGCTGGCCCTCTGGATGCGGGAACGCTTTTTCTGCACGGTTTATGAGGCGGTCAAGGCGATCCTGCCCGCCGGACTGTGGTTTACCGGCGACGGAAAGCGCCGGGCTTCGGACAAGCTGGCGGAATACGCCGCGCTGGAGATCTCCGGCGAGGAGGCCCTGGCGCTTGCCGAGCAGAAGAGCGGCCGGGCAAAGATGCAGTCGGCAGTGCTGCGTCTGCTCGCTACAGTGGGCTCTGCCGCCGTTTCGGATCTGCGCGCGATGACCGGGGCCAGCCGTGCCACCATCAATGCTCTGGCGGAGGAGGGCGCGCTCTCCTTTTTCCATCGTGAAGTGTTCCGCCGCCCGGACTATCGCCGGGCGGAGCGCTCAGACGCCCTGCCGGAACTGACGCCGGAGCAGCAAAGGGCTTATGACGGCCTTTCCGCGCTCATGTCGCAGGGGAAGGCGGGCGGCGCGCTGCTTCAGGGCGTGACCGGCAGCGGCAAGACTGTGGTTTATATCCATCTGATCGACCGGGTTCTGCGCGCCGGGCGCAGCGTTATCATGCTGGTGCCTGAGATCGCGCTGACCCCCCAGATGCTGGAGACCTTTTCGTCCTATTTCGGCGAGCAGATCGCCGTGCTGCACTCCTCTCTGAGCGTTCCGGAGCGCTATGACGAGTGGAAGCGTGTGCGCTCCGGCGAGGCCAGGCTGGTCATCGGCACCCGCAGCGCGATCTTCGCCCCGACGCAGCAGCTTGGTCTCATCATCATTGATGAGGAGCAGGAAGAGAGCTATAAATCCGAAAACGCGCCCCGCTATCACGCGAAGGACGTTGCGAAATATCGCTGCGCTGCCGACGGCGCGCTGCTGCTTCTGGGCAGTGCCACGCCGGACGTGACCAGCCGCTATCAGGCGGAGACGGGACGCTACGCCTATTTTGTCCTGCCCAAACGCTATAACCGCATGGTGCTCCCGGAAGTGCGCATCGTGGACATGAAGCGGGAACTGCGCGCCGGCAACGGCAGCAGCATCAGCTCCTTTCTGCGCAATGAGCTGGAGCAGAACCTGGACCGGGGGGAGCAGAGCATCCTGTTTCTGAACCGGCGGGGGACGGCCAAGCTGGTCTCCTGCGTTGACTGCGGCTATCATTTTCAATGCCCGAATTGCAGCGTGCATCTGACCTATCACAGCGGCAACCGGCGGCTGATGTGCCACGTCTGCGGGTTCAGCATGCCCCTGGCGGACCGATGCCCGGACTGCGGCGGCACGCTGAAGTTCAGCGGCGACGGCACCGAGAAGGTGGAGACGCTTTTGCAGGAGCTGTTTCCAGGCGTGGGCGTCCTCCGCGTCGATACGGACACGGTTTCCGCCGCCGGGGGCCATGAGCCGCTGTTTTCCCGCTTTCGGGATGAGAACATCCCCATCATGGTCGGGACGCAGATGGTGGCAAAGGGCCTCAATTTTGAGAATGTGACGCTGGTAGGGGTGCTTCTGGCCGACCAGAGCCTCTATTCCGGCGATTATCGCGCCGGAGAGCGCAGCTTTTCCCTCATGACACAGGTCATCGGCCGCAGCGGACGGGCCCAGCGCAAGGGCCGCGCGATCATCCAGACCTTCACGCCCGAAAACCCGATCATCCGCTTCGCCGCGCAGCAGGACTACGAGGCGTTTTACCAGCGGGAGATGGAGATGCGGCAGATGCAGCGCTGTCCGCCCTTTGCCCAGCTTGTCTCCCTCACGGTGATCGGCACGGATGAGCTGGAGATCCTGCGCGCCTGCCAGCGGATCCGCGACCTGCTGCGCCACAGCCTGAAGGGCTTTGAGCGCATCGACCTGCTTGGCCCTGCGCCCTATCCTGTGGTAAAGGCCGCCGGGCGATACCGCTATCGTCTGACGCTGCGCGGCGGGGAGGACGCCCAGGTACGCGCGATCGTGACAAAGCTTCTGAATTATTGTAATCGAGAGCGGGAGTTTCGCGGCATTTCCGTTTATGCCGACCGTAACCCGCTGGAATGAGGTGTGACCATGGCTTTGCGTAACATCATGGAGCAGGGGGAGAAGTGCCTGGAGAAGCACTGCCGCCCTGTGACGGAATTCAATGAGAAACTGCATACCCTCCTGGATGACATGGCCGAGACACTGATGAAGGCCAACGGCGTCGGTCTGGCCGCGCCGCAGGTGGGCATTCTGCGCCGCGTCGTGCTGGTGCTGGAGACCAACGTGCCGGAGGAAGAGGACGATTATATCATCGAACTCATCAACCCCGAGATCATCGAAAAAAGCGGGCAGCAGGCCGGCCCGGAGGGCTGTCTGAGCGTGCCCGGCGTTTTCGGCTGGGTGGAGCGTCCCGACCACGTGCGCGTCCGCGCCCAGGACCGCAACGGCGAATGGTTCGAGGTGGAGGGAGACGGGCTGACGGCCCGCGCCTTCTGCCACGAGCTGGATCATCTGGAGGGCATTTTGTTCACCAGCCTTGCCGACCATATCATGAGCGAGGAAGAGCTGGGCGAGTATTACGGCGTCGGTGACCAGATCGAGGAAGACTGATGCGCGTTGTCTTTATGGGCACGCCGGATTTTGCGGCGGCCTCACTGAAAAAGCTGATCGAGAACAAGTATGATATCGCGGGGGTCTACACCCAGCCCGACCGCCCGAAGGGCCGCGGCATGGCGCTGTGCGCCTGCCCGGTGAAGGCGCTGGCGCTGGAGCATGGCCTCCCGGTCTTTCAGCCGGAGGATCTCCGCAATAGCGAGGCGATGGAGACGCTGCGCGCACTCCGGCCGGATGTCATCGTCGCCGTGGCCTATGGCAAGCTATTGCCGGAGGAGATGCTGGCGCTGCCGCCGATGGGCTGCATCAATGTCCACGGTTCGCTTCTGCCGAAGTACCGGGGCAGCGCGCCCATTCAGTGGGCAGTGCTGAACGGGGATGCCAAAACCGGCGTCTCCACGATGTACCTCGACCGCCGGATGGACGCCGGAGACATCATTTTCACCCAAGAGACTGAGATCGGCGAATATGAGACCAGCGGCGAGCTCTTTGACCGGCTGATGGAGATGGGCGCGGAGCTTTTGGTGAAGACGCTGGCGGCGATGGAGGCCGGAACCGCTCCCCGCACGCCGCAGAGGGAAGACGAGGCCAGCTATACAAAAATGCTGGACAAGTCCCTTTGTCCCATCGACTGGAAGGGCACGCCCCGGGAGATCATCAAGTGGATCTGCGGCTTGCAGCCCTGGCCGGTGGCGACCACGGACATCGACGGTGTGAATTGCCGCGTGTTCGCCGCGGAATATACGGATCGCAGAACCACCGCCGCGCCCGGCACCGTTCTTTCCGCCGGGAACGAGGGGATCGAATTTGCCTGCGGCGGCGGACAGTCCGTCCGCATAACGCAGCTGCAGGCGCCGAACAAAAAGCGGATGCCGGCGGCGGATTATCTGCGCGGCCATCCCATTCAGGTGAAGCATCATGGCTGACAGCAGGGCCGCGGCACTTTCCGTGCTGGAAAAATGCCGGCGCAGCGGCGCCTGGTCCGATGCGGTTCTGGGCAGCGTTCTGGATGCCGAGGGCTTACAGGGGAGAGACCGGGCCCTGGCCGCCGCGCTCAGCTACGGCGTGGTGCAGAATCGGATGCTGCTGGACCATGTGATCGCGCAGTGCGCCACCATGCCGCTGCGAAAGATCGAGCCGAAGGTGCTGGATCTTCTGCGCATCACGGCGTACCAGCTCTTACGGATGGACCGCGTGCCGGCCCCTGCCGCCGTTGACAGTGCAGTGCGCCTGGCGAAGGCGCTGGGCTATGGCCGCGCCGCCGGATTCGTCAATGCCGTTTCCCGGCGGATGGCGTCGGGCGCGTTCCAGATCCCGGACGGCGGTAGCCCGGAGGCACTTTCCGTCCGGTACAGTCATCCGCTCTGGCTGGTGCGCCGGCTGACGGAGCTTTTGGGCCCGGAGGAAGCGGAGGCATTTTGCCGATGCGACAACACGCCGGAGTGCATCACTCTGCAGGTCAACACCCGAAAGACCGACCGGGAAACGCTGCTTTCCGCGCTCACATCGCAGGGATTTGATGCATCGGCGCATCCCTTTGTGCCGGACTGCATCCAGCTGCAAAGCGGGAACATTTTGCGTATTCCGGAGTTCCAGCGGGGCGATTTTTATGTGCAGGACGCCGCGGCAAAGCTTTCGGTTTTGGCATCCGGCCCGAAAAAGGACCAGCACATTCTGGACGCCTGCGCAGCCCCGGGTGGGAAGAGCTTCGCTGCCGCGATCCTGTCCGGCGGCGCACAGATCACAGCCTGCGACCTGCATGAAAACAAGCTGACGCGCATCCGCGCCGGCGCGCAGCGCCTTGGCCTGGAAGAGCTTTCGCTGCGGGCGATGGACGCCCGGCAATATTGCCCGGAATTCGATGCGCGCTTTGACCTTGTGATCGCCGACGTGCCGTGCAGCGGCCTCGGCGTGATCCGCAAAAAGCCGGACATCCGCTACAAGGAGCCCGGACCCTTATCTGCGCTGCCGGAGATCCAAAGCGCCATTTTGCGCAACGTCAAACGCTATGTCAAGCCCGGCGGTGCGCTGCTGTATTCCACCTGTACGGTTTTGCCGGAGGAGAACAGCGCCGTCGTCCGCGCATTTTTGGAGGAAAACGGCGAGTTTTCGCCGGAGGAGTTTTCTCTGCCCGGAGATCTGGCAAGCCGGGACGGCATGCTGCAGCTTTGGCCGCAGCGCCACGGTACCGACGGCTTTTTCATTGCCAAGCTAAGGAGAACGCTGTGATCGATCTGAAATCCATGCTGCCGGAGGAGCTGGAGGCCTATGTCGTCTCCCTCGGACAGCCGAAATTCCGCGCCAAACAGCTTTTCGCATGGCTGACAAAGGGCGTTGCCGGTTTTGACGAGATGCGCAACCTGCCCCAAAGCCTGCGGGAGCGTCTGACGGCGGAGGCGGAGATCAATGTTCTGAGCCTGCTGGAAAAGCAGGTCAGCCAAAGCGACGGCACGACCAAATATCTCTGGGAACTGCGGGACGGCAACGCGGTGGAGACCGTCGTGATGCGCTATGAGTACGGCCTTTCCGTCTGCATCTCGACCCAGGTGGGCTGCCGCCAGGGCTGCGCCTTCTGCGCCTCTACCATCGGCGGCCTGGTGCGCGATCTCACGGCGGCGGAAATGCTGGACGAGGTGCTGTATTCTCAGATGGATCAGGGGGAGAAGATCTCCCATATCGTCCTGATGGGCATCGGCGAGCCGCTGGATAATTATGAAAACGTCCTGCGCTTTCTGCGCCTGGTGAACCAGCAGGAGGGGCTGAACATCGGCATGCGCCACATCGCACTTTCCACCTGCGGCCTGACCGAGCAGATCGACCGGCTGGCGCAGGAGAATCTGCAGATCACCCTGGCGCTTTCGCTTCACGCGCCGGACGACGAGACCCGCAGCATGCTGATGCCCGCCAACCGCGGCCGCGGCGTCGCGGAGGTCACGGCGGCGTGTGAGCGCTATTTCAAGCGGACAGGGCGGCGCGTTTCCTTTGAATATGCGATGATCGACGGCGTGAACGACACCCCCTTGCAGGCGCAGAAGCTATCTGCGCTGGCAAGAAAGGTCAAGGCCCATGTCAATCTCATTCCGCTGAACCATGTGGAGGAGCGCCGCTTTTCGCCCTCTACGAAGGAAAACCTGCGTGCCTTCTGCGCCATTTTGGACTCCGAAGGGGTCAACTATACGATCCGCCGTTCCCTCGGCGGCGACGTGGACGCCTCCTGCGGCCAGCTTCGCCGGCGGAGGGAAGGGGCAAAGCAAAGCGGAACGGAAACCCAAACGCGCGTGACATCGAAGGATGTGAAGGAATGATTGTATACGGAATCACCCACCGTGGCGCGGTGAGAAATGAGAACCAGGACCGCATCCGCTACTCCCTTATGGGCGGCGGTGAGCTTTTGGCTGCCGTTTTATGCGATGGTATGGGCGGCGCCCAGGCCGGAAGCGTGGCCAGCACGATCGCATCGGACACCTTTATGTCCCATGCAGGAAACTCTCTGGACGAAAGCTCTTCTCCCTCGGATATGCACACCATCCTCACCGAGGCGGTCAATTACGCCAACATCAAGGTCTATGACCGGGCTTTCGCGGACTTTTCCTGCATGGGCATGGGCTCCACGCTGGTCGGGCTGCTCGTCAACGGCAAGCGCGCCTGCGTGGTCAACGTGGGCGACAGCCGCGCCTACCTCATCGGGAAGCGCCGCATCACGCAGATCACGCGGGATCACTCCCTGGTGGAGGATATGGTCAGCCGCGGGAAGATCACCCGCGCCCAGGCGCAGAACCATCCCCAGAAGAACATCATCACCCGCGCTGTGGGGGTAGAGGCCTCGGTGTCCTCGGACCTTTTTGATGTCAAGCTCTCTTCCGGCAACCGGCTGCTGCTGTGCTCCGACGGGCTCAGCAACACCGTCTCATCCGAGGAGATCCTGATGGTGTCCGGCAACAACGAAAATTTGGAAAAAGCATGCGGCGCCCTTCTGGAACTGGCGCTGAAGCGCGGCGCGCCGGACAATGTCTCGGTGCTGCTGTGCGAGCGCTGAGGACGGAGGTGCAACATGGACAACAGTATGGACAGATACATCGGCCAGATGCTGGATGACCGCTACGAGATCCTGGAGGTGATCGGGCGGGGCGGCATGGCCGTGGTTTATAAAGCCCGCTGCCACTTGATGAACCGCTTTGTGGCGATCAAGATCCTGCGGGATGACATGGCGGCGGACGAGGAATTCCGCACCCATTTCAAGAAGGAAGCACAGGCTGTCGCCATGCTTTCCCACCCCAATATCGTCTCCTTCTACGATGTCAGCCGCACGCCGGACGTGGATTACATCGTCATGGAGCTCATTGAAGGGATCACGCTCAAGCAGTATATGAAGAGCCAGGGCGTGCTGAAAATCAAGGAGAGCGTCCATTTTGCGACGCAGATCGCCAAGGCCCTTTCGCACGCCCACAGCAAGGGCATCGTCCACCGGGACATCAAGCCGCAGAACATCATGATCTGCATGGACGGCAGCGTCAAGGTGGCTGATTTCGGCATCGCCTATCTGGAAAACATGCAGGCGGACGAGCACAAAACGACCGTGGGCAGCGTGCACTATATCTCGCCGGAGCAGGCCAAGGGCCTGACTGTGGACGCCAGAACGGACATCTATTCTCTGGGCGTTATGATGTATGAGATGTTCACCGGCCAGCTTCCCTACATCGGGGACAGCGCGGAATCCATCGCACGCCAGCATGTGACCGGCACGCCCATCAAGCCCACGTTCCTGAATCCAGAGCTTCCGGACGAGCTGGAGCGCATCACGCTGAAGGCCATGTGCGCCGACATCAACCAGCGCTATCAGAGCGTGGACGAGCTTTTGCACGACCTGGAGGCTTACCGGATCACATTGAACGCCGAGAGCGGGATGATCGCCGCCCAGGAGCAGGGGCAGACCCCCGCGGCAATCCCCCGGAACGTGATGCCGGTCAGCCGCTCCGGCGAGCTGACAAAGGAAAAATTCTTCCGCCGCCATCGCAGAGCCAACAAGGTAAGCCTTCTGACCGGCATTTTACTGGTGGTGGCCTTTGCCGTGCTGGTGTTCGGCGCGCTGTGGAACTACTTTTTAAAGGATCTCTTCTCCGAGGCGGTGCGCATCAACATCCCCAACTTCGTCGGCAGCGACTATGAGGACATCATCAACAACCGCGAGTTCCAGTCCCTGTATAACTTCACGGTGGTCTACACCGTGGACCCGCAGGTTGCCTCCGGCATCATCATTGACCAGACGCCCTCCAGCGGCCGCAGCGTCATGAAGGACAGCTCTGGCGTGGATGTGGAGCTGAAGGTCAGCACCGGCATCCAGATGCTGCAGATGCCCGACGTGGTGAACAAGGAATACCGCGACGCGCAGATGACATTGCAGAAAACCGGCTTTGTTGTGGAATATGATTACGCGACCTCCGACACGGTCACCGAGAACTATGTCATCTCCACGAACCCCGAGGCGGGGGACAGCATTCCTGCCGGCGCCACGGTCTATATGACCGTCTCCACCGGGCCGAACATCGTCACGGTCCAGATGCCGAATCTGGTGGGCCTGTCCAGGGCGGTCGCCATCTCCCGGATCGAAAGCGCCAACCTCTCCCTCGGCACGGTGACCTTTGTGGACAGTGATATGCAGGTGGGAACGGTCATCTGGCAGAGCGTGCAGGCCAACACCACGGTCAACGAGCACACCAAGGTCTACCTGCAGGTGTCCAGCGGCCCGAAGGAGACCGAGCCGCCGGAGACCACGGCGATTCCCGAAGTGACTGAGGAGCCCCCGACAGTGGCGGATCCGACCGCCGACGATGGCCTGCCGGAGCCTGTGGCGCCGGTCGCCAACTGAGAGGGCGAAACAGTATGCCGGAAGGTATCATCATGAAAGCCCTCAGCGGATTTTACTATGTCCGCTGCGGCGCTGCGCTGATCTCCTGCCGCGCGCGCGGGAAATTCCGCAAGGATGGCGTCTCCCCCATGGTGGGGGACAAGGTCGTCATCGAGCGGGAGGGCGACAGCGGCTTTGTCACCGAAATCCTGCCACGCAAAAATTTCTTCATCCGCCCCATGGTGGCGAATGTGGACTATCTTGTGATTCTGACGGCAAATGTGAACCCGGTGACGGACCCGTTTCTGGCTGACCGCGTGGCGGTCATTGCCGAGCATGTGGGCTGCGGGGTCATCATCTGCGTCAACAAATGCGATCTGGATCGGGGGGACGCACTGTTTGCGGCCTTTTCCACCAACACCGGGTATCCTGTGCTGCGCACCAGCGCGGTGACCGGAGAAGGTACGGCGGAGCTCTCCACCCTGATCCGGGGCAAAACCGTGGCCTTCACGGGCAATTCCGGCGTTGGGAAGTCCAGCCTGCTGAACTGCCTGGAGCCCGCGCTTGGCCTTCCCGTAGGGGAGGTCAGCCAGCATCTGGGCCGCGGACGCCACACCACCCGGCACATCGAACTGTTCCAGGTGGGGGACACGCTGATCGCTGACACCCCGGGCTTTTCCTCCTTTGATCTGTCGCAGATGCAGCGCATCCGCAAGGAGCAGCTGCAGGACTGCTTCCCGGAGTTTCGCCCCTATCTTGGGCGTTGCCGCTTTGATGACTGCACCCATCTCCGCGAGCCCGGCTGCGCGGTGCTGGCGGCGCTGGCTGACGGCGCCATCGCGCCCACCCGGCATGAGAGCTATCGCAAGCTGTATGCGCTGTGCGCTTCCCAGCAGGACTGGGAATTGAAAGACCAATAGAAAGAGAAGGTCAACGATCATGGCAAACACGGTAGTCGTCGGCGTCTCCTTTGTGGATATCAAGGGCTTTCCCTTTGGCCGCTACAATCCCGCCGGGCGCAATCTCGGCAGTGTCCAGGTGGTCCACGGCGGCGTGAGCCGCAATGTGGTGGAGAATTTTGCCAACCTGGGCATGCCGGTCACCTTTGCGAGCATGCTGGAGGACAGCGCCTTCGGCCGTGATGTGGCCCGCCGCCTGCGGGGCGCCGGCGCGGATCTGAGCCACATGCTGACCGTGGAGGACAACGGCCTTGGCATGTGGCTGGTGGTGCTGGACGAGAAGGGGAGCCTTGCCGGCTCCATCTCCCGTATGCCGGACACCTCTCAGCTGGAGGACTTTCTCCTTGAAAACGGGGAACAGATCATCGCAGAAGCGGAAAACGTGGTCCTGGAGATCGACCTGTCGGAGCGCATTGCGCGCCACGTCCTCGATATGGCCCAGCGCCACGGGAAAAAGGTCTACGCCATCGTCGGCAACATGAGCGTGATCCTGGCGCACCCGGAGTTTTTGCGCCGCACGGACTGCTTCATCTGCAACGAGATCGAGGCGGGGCGGCTGTTTGCCTCGGAGGCGGTGCCGGCCTTTTCGCCGGAGCAGATGCTGGAATATCTGCCGGTCGCCGCCCGCACCGCGGGCATCCCCTCCATGGTCGTCACCATGGGCGTGAACGGCGCCGTGTACTATGACGGCGCGGACGGCTCAGCCGGCATCTGTCCGCCGTATCCCGCAACGGTGGTGGACACCAGCGGCGCGGGAGACGCGTTCTTTTCCGGCACGGTGATGGGGCTGACGCGCCATCTCCCGCTGCGCGAGGCGCTGCGTTACGGTGCAAAGCTGGCCTCCCTGACCATTGAGAGCAAGGAAAATTCCTGCCCCGTGCTGCCGGATTTCTTCAGCGAGCAGCTTTCATTTCTTTGATCGGATCGAATCGCAAGGACGCCGCCTGCGGCATAGAATGGAACGATTCTGTGTCGCGGGCGGTGATTTATTATGTGGAAACGGCGTCCATCCGGGCCTCTCATTTGCTTTCTGATGATCGTTCTGGGCGTGCTGATCGTGTTCGCTCTGGTGCTGCCGCCGGGGTTCTGGTGGTTCCTCTTCGGCGCTGCGCTTATTTCCTGCGGCTTTGGCTGCATGAACCGCCGCTGATTATTGGCGGCATACGCGCAGGGAGTGCGTGCATATCCTTTACCGTGACTTTAACGCTTCATAAGGAGAGATGCACCATGGAAGCCAGCCTGCGCAAATTGAGCTATCCCTGTTATCAAATGGTTTTCACTCAGAATTATTCCCTGTCCGAAGGGCAGGAGAGCGTGGTGCCGGACACGCTGCCCGACATTGCTGCAATCCTTTATACCAGTGCCGCTCCGCTCATCCGCAGCAAGGACGTCTCCGACGGGCGCGTGCGCCTGGAGGTCAATGTTCCGGCGCGCGTCAGCTGCGAAGGGGAGGACGGGACGGTGTTTTGCCTGGACGTGAACATTCCCTTTTACCTCAGCGCACAGGAGGAAGCGATCGGCGTGGAGAGCAAGTGCGTTGTGAACCTGACGCTCTGTCAGATCGAGGCGCGCATGCTCAACCCGCGGAAAATCTCGGTGCGCGCGGACCTGGACGTGCGTCTGGAGTGCTATCTGCCCGGGATGCTGGATTCATCCGCCGCCCCGGAGGACGACGCAGCAGCGCTGCATGTGCTGGAGCGCAGCGCCGACGTGAGCTGCGTAAGCTGCGTGACGGAGAAGACCTTTGTGCTTACCGACGAAGCCGAGCTGCCGGATGCGCTGCCGGCCGCGGCGGAGATCATGGCGCAGTGCGCCGCTGTCAGCGTGCAGGACGTCAAGGCAGTCGGCAGCAAGGTCATCGCCTCGGGCACGGTGCGAAGCGAGATACTGTACCGCTGCGACGAGGGCATGCTGCATTCATTTTCCTTCTCCACCACGTTTTCCCAGATCATTGAGACGGACTGCGAGGCGGAAAACGCTCTGGTGGAGCTGCGCGTGCTGCTGAGCGGGATGTACTATGAGATCATTCCGGGGGCGGACATGCGGGAGCTTGCCATGGAACTGCATCTGGTAGCGCAGGTCGTCCTGCGTTCCACGCAGCGCATCACCTATCTGGCGGACGCTTACAGCAATGCCTTTGCGCTGGATGTTCAGCGGGAATCCCGCTGCCTTCCCGATTGCTGCGGGATGCGCCTGCTGCGGGAAAGCGGCCGGGCACTGATGGAGACGCCCACGGAGCCGGAGCGCGTCATCTCCCTGCGGGCAGAGCCGATCTCCGCTGAGGTCGAGGGCGGCGCTGTGGAAGTCCGGCTTCGCCTGGTGCTGTGCTATGAGGGGGAAGGCGGCTGCTGCACGGTGCAGCGCGTCGCCGCCCAAAGACTGGAATCTGCATTGGAGCCGGGACAAAGTCTGCGCATCTGCGGCGTTTCCGTGCCGGAGGCGTCCGCCATTGCGACGGAGGGCGGCGCGGAAGCGCGCTTTACGGTGGAGGTACAGGTGCTGATTTCGCAGGAGCAGACACTGGACGCCATCTGCGCAATCTCCTATGACGAAACGCAGCGGAATGACACCGATGCGCTGCCCACGCTCGTGATGCTGCGGGCCGATCAGAGCCGGGATCTGTGGGAGCTCGCCAAAGCCAACTGCTCTACCGTGGAGGCTATCTGCGCGGCCAACGCGCTGCCGGAGCCGGGGACTGCCTGGGAAAAGCTCCTTATCATACCAAAAGCTCCGTAATTTTGCCGCAATCTCTTGCCATTCGCGCAGATATGTGCTACAATACCAAAGCTAATATTTACACAAGGGGCTGTAAGACTATGTCCGGACATTCCAAATGGCACAATATACAGAAAACCAAGGGCGCTGCGGATGCCAAGCGCGCGCAGGCCTTTACCAAGATCGCACGCGAAATGATCGTCGCCGTCAAAGAGGGCGGCAGCGGTGATCCCAACAACAACTCCCGCCTCGCCACTGTCATTGCCAAGGCCAAGGCTGCCAATATGCCCAATGACAACATCAAGCGCACCATCGAAAAGGCGCTGGGCTCCGGCAACACCGACAACTATGAGCGCGTGACCTATGAGGGCTACGGTCCCTCCGGCGTCGCCGTCATTGTCGAGGCTATGACCGACAACCGTAACCGTACCGCCAGCGAGGTCCGCCACTATTTCGATAAGTACAACGGCAATCTGGGCGCCGCCAACTGTGTGTCCTGGTCCTTCGACCGCAAGGGCGTCATCGTCATCGACAATGAGGATGAGGACCTGGAGGAGGATACTGTGATGATGGACGCGCTGGACTGCGGCGCGGCGGACTTTGAGCCGGATGAGGGTTCCTTCACCGTCTACACCAGCACGGAGGACGTTGCCGCCGTGGCCGAGGCGCTGACCGCCAAGGGCTATAAGCTTTTGAGCGCGCAGGAGGAGATGATCCCCCAGCAGGGCTACATCAAGCTGACCGACGAGGGCGACATCAAGAACATGCAGAAGATGCTGGACTGCTTTGAGGAGAACGAGGACGTGCAGAACGTCTGGCACAACTGGGAAGACGCGGAATAATGGGTCCGCATTGCAAAAGCGGGGGAGTGCGAACACTCTCCCGCTTTCGTTATATTTGCTTCGCTCCGGCTTACTTCAGGCCGTTTTCGTAGGCCTCGATCATCTTGCGGACCATCTGGCCGCCGATGGAGCCAGCCTGCTTGCTGGTCAGGTCGCCGTTGTAGCCCTGCTTCAGATTGACGCCGACCTGAGAGGCCGCCTCCATCTTGAAACGATCCATGGCATCACGCGCGTTGGGGTTCACGAGATTGTTGGAACTCTTCGCCATCGTAGATTACATCTCCTTTGCAAAAGTTTCGGGCATTTGAATTTCCCGACACTATCTTTTGCAAAGCGCGATGAACTATGCAAAGAGAAACAATGGTAAGTTTCGGCATAGAAAAATGCGCTCAGAGTTTGTGGCTCTGAGCGCATTTTTTGAAAACGTGAATTACTTCTTGGCTTCCTTGGCAGCCTCGATCATCAGGGGCAGGACCTTGAACAGGTCGCCCACGATGCCGTAGGTAGCGGCCTCGAAGATGGGGGCGTCGGGGTTCTTGTTGACGGCGATGACGTTCTCGCTGTCCTGCATACCGGCCTTGTGCTGGATCGCGCCGGAGATACCCAGAGCGATGTAGAGTTTGGGATGGACGGTCTTGCCAGTCTGGCCGACCTGGTGGTCAGCGGTGACCCAGCCGGCGTCAACAACGGCACGGGAGGCGCCCAGAACGCCGCCGAGAATGTCGGCCAGCTCCTGCGCCAGACGGATGCCTTCCTCGACATTGCTGCCGATGCCCTGGCCGACGGAGACGATGACGTCCGCACCGATCAGATCGACCAGCTTCTTGCTCTCCTTGATGATCTCCACGACCTGGGTCTTCAGCTGGGCGTCGTCCAGAACGACGTTGAACTTCTCGACCTTGACGGCAGCAGCCTTGGCCTCGTCAAACTCGGCCTTCTTCATGACGCCGGGGCGGACGGTGGACATCTGGGGACGGAAGCGGGGGCAGATGATGGTGGCCATCAGGTGGCCGCCGAAAGCGGGACGGGTCATCTTCAGGCCCTTGTCCTCGTAGTTCCACTTCGCCTTGTCCACATCGATGGTGGAGTTCTCGCGCAGGAACTGGATGTACTTCTCGGTGTCAACATTCAGGCTGGTGCAGTCGGCGGTCAGACCGGTGTGCAGACGGGCTGCGCAGCGGGGAGCCAGATCGCGGCCGATGTTGGTGGCGCCGAAGAGAAGGATCTCGGGCTTGTACTCACGAACGACATTGCAGATGACCTCGGCATAGGCGTCGGTGGTGTACTTCTCCAGACGGGGATCCTCGCAGACGATGACCTTGTCAGCGCCGTAGCCGGCGATGTCGTGGGGCATACCGTCGCACTTGCCGCCCAGAACGCAGCCGATCACCTCGGTACCAAGGTCGTTGGCCAGCTTGCGGGCTTCAGAAACCAGCTCGAAATCGGTGGGCATAAGCTCGCCCTGACGCTGCTCGCAGAAAACCATTACGCCATGGAAAGCCGCCAGATCTTTGAAATCATAAGACATATTTGTAAGCTCTCCTTTCATTAGATAATGTGCTTGCGGGTCAGAATGCCGAAGAGCTCGTCAACAGTTTCCTTGCCGGAACCTTCAAGCATCTGGCAGGCGCCCTTCTGGGGAGGCGTGAAGGACTTGTACACGTTGGTGGGGGAGCCCTTCAGACCGATGGTGTCGGCCTCGATCAGGGGATCGTCCTTCAGGTCCTCATAGCCAAGCACGGTGTAGGGCTTGGAGTCGAACTCGTTGATGCCCTTGACGGACATGTAGCGCGGGGTGTTCAGCTCCTTGATGCAGGTCAGCAGGCAGGGGGTCTGAACCTTGACGGTCATATAGCCGTCCTCCAGCATGCGCTTGCAGATCACGGTCTTGCCGTCAAACTCGATGTCCGCAACATAGGAGATCTGGGGGAGATGCAGCTTCTCAGCGATCTGCGGGCCGACCTGGGCGGTGTCGCCGTCAATGGCCTGACGGCCGCAGAAGACCATGTCGCCCTCCTCAACGCCGATGTGGTTGATGCCGGCGGCGATGATCTGGGAGGTGGCGAAAGTGTCGGAGCCGCCGAACTCACGGCCGGAGATGAGGACAGCCTCATCGCAGCCCATGGCCAGGCACTCATGCAGCATGCCGGCTGCGGGGAAGGGGCCCATCGAAACGACGACGACCTTGCAGTCGGGGTTCTTGTCCTTGATGGCAAGGGCGGCCTCAACGGCGTTCATATCGTCGGGGTTGGTGATGGTGGCCATGGAGGCGCGGTCCAGGGTACCGTCGTCCTTCACAGCAACGCGGCCCGAAGTATCGGGAACCTGCTTGACGCAAACAATAATCTTCATTCTTTTCGTCCTCCTTACTTCTTGCCCAGCAGAGCGCCGGAGATGACCATCTGCTGTACCTCAGAGGTACCTTCATAAATGGTGGTGATACGGGCGTCACGATAGTAGCGCTCGACCGCATACTCCTTGATGTAGCCGTAGCCGCCGTGGATCTGCACAGCGTCGTAAGCGGCGCGGTTGCACATCTCGCCGGCATAGAGCTTGGACATGGCGCAGAGCTTGGAGCACTCGGGGCTGCCGGCGTCCATCGCAGCGGCGGCGTGGTAGATCAGCTGACGGGCAGCCTCCACCTCGGTGGCCATGTTGGCGATCTTGAAGCTGATGCCCTGGTTGCGGCAGATGGGCTGGCCGAACTGCTTGCGGTCCTTGGAATAGGAGATGGACTCCTCCAGGCAGCGCTGGCCGATACCCAGAGCCTGGGCAGCCATGCCGAGACGGCCGCCGTCCAGGGTCTTCATCGCAGCGGCGAAGCCCTTGTGCAGAGGCCCGAGCAGGTCGCTCTTATGGACGCGGACGTTCTCCATGATAACGTCGCTGGTGGGATAGCCGATGATACCCATCTTGTTCTCGTGCTTGCCGACGGAGACGCCGGGGAGCTTCATGTCCATGATGAACATGGAGATGCCGCGGCTGCCGCGCTGGGTGGGATCGGTCTTGGCGTAAACAATGCAGTAATCTGCAAAGGGAGCGCCGGAAATGAAGGTCTTGCGGCCGTTCAGGACGTAGTAATCGCCGTCCAGAACTGCGGTGGTCTGCGTGCCGCCGGCATCGGAACCGGCGCCGGGCTCGGTCAGACCGAAAGCAACGATCTTCTCACCGGTCGCGCAGGGGGTCAGGTACTTCTGCTTCTGCTCTTCGGTGCCGAAGTAGAGCAGGGGGCCGCCGCCGAGGGAGTTGGACGTGTTCGCGTAAATGGAGAGCACGACACTTCTGCGGGCCAGCTCTTCGATCATGATGGCATACGCCAGATAGTCGCCGCCCTGGCCGCCGTAAGCGACAGGGATCTTCACGCCGGTGAGTCCAGCCTTTGCCATCTTGTCAAAGATCTCTCTGTTGAACTCGCCGGTTGCTTCCAGTTCATCGCACAGCTCAGAGGTGAACTCAGTCTCTGCAAACTGACGGAAGAACTTTCGCATCATCTCATGTTTTTCGTCAAGAATCATTGCTTTTCCTCCATATGAAAATTTCTGTATTGATGCGCAATGTCAACGCTCGGCCGGGCGCGGCAGCGCAGTCAAGCGCTGCGGAAACGCCGGCAGACGTGCCGGAACAGGGCGGATCGGCATACGAACCTGTTCTACAAAATTCTAACCGATTTAGAAAGCAAAGTCAATAACAAACGGCGATAACAGCGGCAGGTTTTCGTGTTTATTTAATAACAAGCGGCAGCCGGAAAACTGCGGCTGCCGCTGGGGTTTCAGATTGTTTCTTACGATTCCGTCACGCTTCCCATTTCCAGTTTTCCACCTCGGGCAGGTCGGCGCCGAATTCCCGGATATAGAGCTTGTGCTCGATGAGCTTGTCTTTCATCTGCTGCACCAGCGCGCCGGCGCGGTTTCCGAGCTCCGGGATCAGCTTGACGGCGTCCGCCACCAGGTGGAAGCGGTCCAGACTGTTCTGCACCCGCATATCAAACGGCGTGGTGATGGTGCCCTCCTCGATATAGCCGCGCACGTGCAGGTTCTTGTTGCACCGGCGATAGGTGAGCTCGTGGATCAGGGAGGGATAGCCGTGATAGGCGAAGAGGATGGGCTTATCCTTCGTAAAGAGCATGTCGTAGTCGTCCTGCTTCAGCCCGTGGGGGTGCTGGGTGCTGTCCTGCAGGCGCATGAGGTCCACAACGTTGACGACGCGGATCTTCAGCTCCGGCAGAGCCTTGCGCAGGATGGACACGGCCGCCAGGGTCTCCAGCGTAGGCGCGTCGCCGCAGCAGGCCATGACGATGTCCGGCTCCGCGCCGGCGTCGCTGCTGGCCCACTGCCAGATGCCGATGCCCTGGGTGCAGTGGCGGATGGCTTGCTCCATCGTCAGCCACTGGGGGCGCGGATGTTTGCTGGTGACCATGATGTTGATATAGTTGCGGCTGCGGATGCAGTGGTCGAAGCAGCTCAGCAGACAGTTGCTGTCCGGCGGGAGATAAATGCGCGTCACGTCAGCTTTCTTGTTCACCAGGTGGTCGATAAAGCCCGGGTCCTGGTGGGTGTAGCCGTTGTGGTCCTGCTGCCAGACGTTGGAGGAGAGGATGAAGTTCAGCGAGGCGATCTTGGCCCGCCAGGGGAGCTGGCTGGTCACCTTGAGCCATTTCGCGTGCTGCGAGGCCATGGAGTCCACAATGCGGATAAAGGCCTCATAACAGTTGAAAAATCCGTGCCGCCCGGTGAGCAGATAGCCCTCCAGCCAGCCCTCGCAGCAGTGCTCGGAGAGCATGGAGTCGATGACGCGGCCGTCCGGCGATAAAAACTCATCGTCGGGCAGCGTTTTGCCGTTCCAGGCGCGGCCGGTGACCTCAAACACCTTGTTCAGCCGGTTGGAAGCCGTCTCATCCGGCCCGAAGACCCGGAAATTTTCCGGGTTCATGCGGATAATATCCCGCACAAAACCGCCCAAAACCGTCATGTCCTGCTCCATAATGGCGCCGGGGCGCGGCACGTCAACGGCGTAATCCCGGAAATCCGGCAGGCGCAGATCGCGCAGCAGCACGCCGCCGTTGGCGTGCGGGTTGGAGCCCATGCGCCGCGCCGGCGCCGGGGCGAGGGCCTTCAGGTCCTCTTTCAGTGTGCCGTCGGGATTGAAAAGCTCCTCCGGGCGGTAGCTGCGCAGCCAGGATTCCACTTTTTCCAGATGCTCCGGCTTGGACATGTCAATGGGCACCTGGTGGGCGCGGAACGTGCCCTCCACGATCTTGCCGTCCACCTCCTTCGGGCCGGTCCAGCCCTTGGGAGTGCGCAGGACGATCATGGGCCACTTTCCGCCGGCGCCGCCTTTGATGGCCTGCAGATCGGCGTAGCAACGCTCCAGCGCCGATGCCATGGCCTCGTGCATGGGCATGGGGTCGCTGCCCTCGACGAAGTAGGGCTTCCAGCCCATGCCGGAGAAATACTGCGCCAGGTCCTCGTCACTGGTGCGGCCCAGGACGGTGGGGTTGGCGATCTTATAGCCGTTGAGGTGCAGGATCGGCAGCACAGCGCCGTCCCGCGCGGGATTCAGAAAGCGGCAGCTCTGCCAGCTTGTGGCGAGAGGGCCGGTCTCCGCTTCTCCGTCGCCCACGACGCAGGCGGCGATCAGTCCGGGATTGTCCATCACTGCGCCGAAGGCGTGGAGCAGGGAATAGCCCAGCTCGCCGCCTTCGTGGATGCTGCCGGGTGTCTCCGGCGCAACGTGGCTGGACACGCCGCCCGGGAAGGAGAACTGCTTGAACAGCTTCTTCATGCCTTCCTTATCCTGGCCGATGTTGGGGTAGACTTCGCTGTAACTGCCGTCCAGCCAGTCCTGGGCCACCATGGCGTTGCCGCCGTGACCGGGGCCGGACAGATAGATCATGTCGAGATCGTATTTCCGTATCATCCGGTTGAGATGCGTATAGATGAAGTTCTGCCCCGGAACGGTGCCCCAGTGGCCGACGATTTTCCGCTTGATCTGCTCGCGCCGAAGCGGCTCGGTCAAAAGCGGGTTATCCAGCAGGTAAAGCTGGCAGGCGGAGAGATAGTTGGCGGCCCGCCACCATCTGTCAAGGCCCTCTGCTTCTTTTTTCGTCAGTGTTTTTGCCATGAAACCGTACCTCCGTTTCCTTTCTTTTGCAGATAGTATACCCGATTTCTGCGTGAAATGGAAGCGCCAATGTTCTTAATTTATGCCTCGCCCGGGCGAGGCATAAATTAAGAACATTGGCGCTTCCATTTCACGCAGAAATCGGGTATACTA
>SVKR01000051.1 GCA_015068365.1 Oscillospiraceae bacterium | reverse complement strand
CGCTGCTGTCACATGTCCGCCTCGTACCTCCAAGGATTCAAGTATTCCAAGCCCGTTCCCATCCATGAGATGACGAATTTCTTTGAAAAGGTCTGCTGATGACCTCCGCTGAAAAAGCAAGCTCAAGCCCCCGCTGAATCGTTTTGGATTCAGCGGGGGCTTTTTGTCGCTGTAAGCAGGCTTATTCGCCCGCTTTCGCGTCCTGATACCTGTCGATGAGCGGGTAGAGCGGCAGATAGGGGTCGCTGCGCATGCCGACGGTCTCCCCCAGCTCCATCACCTGCTCCGGCGCCTCGGCAAATGCCGGCCAGACGGGCAGGCCGGGGCCGTTGGGGTCGCCGGTGCGGACGAAATTCACCCAGTACGCGCGCATCGTGTCGCTCAGCACGCCGTCCGACGCGTCATAGGCCGCGGCGTTGCGCTGGAGATTGCCGAAGACATAGGGCAGCTCCCCTGCGTGGAACGCGCGCATGCTGCCGTTTTCCTTCGTAAAAAAGTACTCCCAGCAGGGCCTTTGCTGCGCCGTGAGACAGCGGGACCAGTTATAGTGGCTGTAAGTGAACCAGGCGGCTGAGAAGACCGCGTTGAAGCTGCCCTTGGCGCTGCCGCCCAGCTCCACAATCGGAACGCGATAAGCATCGTCCTGCGGCTGCGCGGGATAAAGCGCCGCCGCCGCTTCCGCCTCGTCGCCCAGAATGGGGCGCAGCGCGTCCGCATAGTTCTTGTCGTCCACCTTCTTCGCAAGGTTGAACAGGTCCGCCTCGTGGGCGTTGAAGCCGCTGAGCAGCGCCTGCTCGTGGTTTTCGCCCTTTGCGTAGGTCAGCCAGGGTTGCTCGCGGATGGCCCAGCCGTCCACCGTCATGGCGCTGTTGGCGTGCGCCGTGTTCACCAGCTTTTCCGCCGGGACGGCGCGCAGGGCGTCAACGTCGGCGCAGTGGAACTCCGCCAGGATCTTCTCCCCTGTCTCAAGCGCATCTTCCATGCTGCGGAAAGTGTGATACGGCACCTTTGCGGTGATGCCGCTGCTCTCGGCAATGGCGCGGCGGAACAGCCCCTTGCTCAGCGGAGAGACGCACAGGGCATTGACGCTGCTGGCGCCGGCGCTCTCGCCGCAGATGGTGACCTGGTCTGCGTCGCCGCCGAAGGCTGCAATATTGTCACGCACCCATTGCAGCGCCGCGATCTGGTCCAGAAGGCCATAGTTCCCGGTCGTCCCCTCGGCGGTCTCATCCGCCAGGGCTTCATTGGCGAAATAGCCGAACACGCTGAGGCGGTAGGCAAAGTTGACCACGATGATGCCGTCCCTGGCCATCGCCTCACCGTTGATGGCGCCGTCGCTGGTCTGCCCCGTGGTCAGGGAGCCGCCGTGGATATAGACCAGCACGGGCAGGTCTTCCTGCGCCCCGGCGGGCTTCCAGATGTTCAGATAGAGGGAATCCTCGCTTCTGGGCTCCCGCCAGTTGTCGTCCAGACTGATGCGGAAGCTGTGGTACAGCGCAATGTCCGTCAGCGAGGAGAAGACCGTGTTGGCCTCCGGCTGCATGCTCATGGGCGCGAAGGTGTCGCAGGCGCGGACGCCCTCCCACCCGGTGGCGGGCTGCGGCGGACGCCAGCGCAGATCGCCCACCGGCGGCGCGGCATAGGGAATGCCGGCGTAGACCTCCACTTTCTTGTCGACGGTATAGACCCCGGTCAGCGTGCCCTGGGCCAGCGTCACCGGCGCGGTGACGCCGCCGGTCTCGCCCTCCACGGCGGGGATGCTGCGGTACGGCGGCGGAGAAAACGCCAGCGCGCCCCATAGGAGCAGCAGCAGGACCAGCCAGGTGAGCGCGCGCAGAATGCGCCGCCGCCCTTCCAGGCACCGGCGGAGCAGGAAAAAGACGCAAAACGCCGCCGCGGCCAAAAACCAGCCGTAGATCGGGTGCTTTCCCAGCTCCAGCAGCGCCGCGGTGATAAGCGCCAAAAGCACAGTCAGGACGATCGTCCCGACAGGGGCTTTTTTCTTCGTATTCTCTGTGGAATCTTTCATCTGCCAGTCCTTTTCCGCGGGTTCATGGATGTTCCATCTTCTTTTCCAGATCGGCCAGGATCCCGCCGAACTCGGCGTAGTACGCCTCCTTGCCCGCATGCCCGGGCAGGTGCAGCGGCATTTCCGCCAGGTTGCCGATCACCGTGGGCACCCACTGATAAGGCACGGAGACCACCACCGTGTCGCTGGCCCAAAGCTGGCGGCCATGCGGGCCATGGACAAAGGCCGGCACGACAAAGTTGATCTTTCCGGTCATGTAGGGATAGACCATGAACCAGCTGCAGCCCATCACCGCCGTGGATTCGGAGTGATAGCCCTCCCCTGTCGAATAGGTCGCGGCGCGCAGTACCGGCTCCAGCTTCGCCGCCGGGCCGGTGAACACCAGCACATCCGGCACGCGCTGCAGATGGCGGTACGGCACAAAGGAGACATAGTTCACGCTGCCGCATGGCAGGCGCTTGACGGAGTAATACAGCCGGGCGTTGCAGCGCGCGGCGTCAAACACGCCGAGGCGCGGCCCGATCTGCCCGCTCTCCGCCGAGGGCGGGAAGCGGTCCATCCCCACCATGATCTTGCCGACGCAGGTTTCCGGGTGGTCCTTGCTGAAATAGAAGGGCTCGCCGGTCTCCTGGGCGTAGCGCAGAATCTCGCACAGGGATTTTTCGATGCCCTCCGCCAGCGGCGGGATGCCCTCCGGCCGGAAAAGGTCATAGGATAGCCCGATCGGGGGCAAATCCAGCCCCAGCTTGTCGATGACGGAATAATCCAGGTGCATCCGTTGCTCCTTTCTTCAAACACGATAGGCGAAAACGGTCAAAAGCGTATAGGTCAGCACCATGCCCAGCAGCACCAGCGCCTGCTTGCCCCGGTGTTCTGTCAGTAGCCCGACAAATTCCCGCACCGCGGCGTTGGGCCAGAAATACCATTTTGTGGGCGCGCCCATGCCCTGCGCGCGCATCTTCACCCGCCGGGCCTTCAGTCCGGCGCGGAACACATGGTAATTGGTGGTGGAATAGGCGATTTTGCCCTTCCCTTCCGGGTCGGCGGCGGCGATGCGTTCCTTGGAAAATCGCATATTTTCCGCCGTGTCGGCGGAGCGGTCCTCGAGGATGATCCGCTGCGGCGGTATGCCCTGCGCCAGCAGATAGTCCCGCATGGACGCCGCCTCGCTCTGCACCTCGTCCGGCCCCTGTCCGCCGGAGACGACAAAGACGGGCGATGCGCCGCCCGCTGCTTCCTGCTCCGCGGCAAAGCGGAGGGCCCGGTCCAGCCTGCCCCGCAGAATGGGCGAGGGCGTTCCGTCCGGGCGGATGCCGCAGCCCAGGACGATGAGGTAATCCTTGTCCTTCTCCGGCTCATAGCGGGCGGCGATGCCGTCGGCGATGATGGTGCCCAGAAGCATGCACTCAAAATAGAGATAGCAGGCGGAAAAGAGATTCAGCAGCAGCTCCGCGGCAAAGCCGCGCTGCGTCCCCAACAGCCGGTCTGCCAGCGCGAGCGCGGCAAAGCCCGCCACAAGCAAAAAGGCGAGAAGAATGCCCAGAATGTTCACCAGCCGCCGCCCCTCATGGCGGATCAGCGCCACATTGGACACAAACAGCGCCGCGGAAAAGCCGATCAGAAACGGAGACGTGATGTACATGAAGCCCTTGCCGCTGTGCAGAAGCGTCTGCAGCAGGCGGCGGGCGTCCACCGTCTGTTCGCTCATCGCGCTGCCGGTAAGCGCGTAGACATGCGCGCACAGCACGAACAGCGTGAAGATGGCGAAGCCGGAATAGAGGATCGTATTATAGGAATACGGGTTATAGCGAAGCTGGCGGAAGAAAGCGGAGCAGAGCATGGCGATGACCGCCGCGCAGTACAGTACCGTCACGATGTCCAGCGGCACCAGCGCCGCCACCCCCCAGCGCCAAAGCGCCGCGGCGGCAAGCGCCAGCACCGCCGCCGAGAGGATGAGCACATTCCACACCTTTGGTTTTTTGTCCAGGGTGTCAAATTGCAGCTGCGTGCCGATCATTTGTCGCTGTTGCCCATGGTCAGCGTGTTGGAAACCAGCGTGTCCCAGGCCACCAGGGTCATGGGGTCAAGCAGCAGGGCCTCCATCTGTCCGTCCACGCCGGCGCTTTCAAAGCTGCCGCGGTTGGACTCCCAGTCTGCTTCGCAGTCGCGCACGAGCCCCACGACGCTGAGAAAGTTCTCATCAAAGGCCGCGCGCTCGTCATCGCTGAGAGATTCCCAGCCGGAGAGCATGTTGTCGCGCATCTCCTCAATGTCCGCGCACCAGAAGCGCTGCGCCAGCGCAAAGCGGACCGCCTCCGTCGCGGCTGCGGCCATGCCCAGCGTGGCGCCGCTGGTGCCGGGATGGAACGCGCCGATCACGCGGAAATAGCCTTCGGCAAATTCCTCCGGCGCCGTGGACAGATTCACCATTTCAACGCGCTCAAACTCATAGACTCCGCCGGTGGGATATTCCTTATAATCCGTCCAGCGCAGAGTGTTTTCCGAGAGCAGCTCAAACCGGGCGGCGCCGTCGGAAAACACGACCTCGCGCTGCGCGATGCTCCCGTCCGGATTGCAGGTGATATTCTGCTTTTGGCCCAGCCGCTCAGCCGTCATACCGCCGCCGTCCGGCAGGCAGTCATATTCCCACTGCGCATATTCCGCAGCGCTGCCTGCCCAGTGGACGACGCATTTGCAGCCCTCGCCGTATCTGGCGATGGACAGCGTGGCGCGGCCATAGGCCCAGGTGCCCACATAGTCGTCGGGGTCTGCTTCTTCCAGGGGCTGTTCGGCAGGGGCGACAGGGGCCGCGTCCGGCGCGGGGGCGGGCGCCTCCGTCGGCGCGGGCGTTGCCAGGTCGGTCGGGCTGGCGGGAACGGGCGCTTTCTGTCCGCCGCAGGCGGAAAGTGCGCAGGCCATGCAAAGGCAAAGAAAGATCGAGATCGCTTTTTTCATTTTTATGCTCCTATTTCGTTTTCAGAATTTAGATCAGCGCTTGTCACGGTCGATGAACTCCAGCGCGATGACAGAGATGATGGCAAAGGCCGCGAGCAAAACCACCAGCATGATCCAGTTGTTCAGCACGATGCCGGCCTCGGCGGCGTAGGCGGGATTGGCATTGTTCTGGCCGGACCAGCGCAAGATATCTTCCCGCAGTCCGTTTTCCTCGATGATGCGCAGCGTCTCTTCCACCGGCTTGAAGCCGTCCACTTCGATGTCCCGAAAGCGGAACACCGTGTTCCACAGCGTCACCATGGGCAGCTCGTTATACCGTCCGATGGCGCAGAGCGAATCCATGCCCCAGTGGGAGATGGTGAGATACTTGATCTTGTCCGCGATGCCGCTCAGCTCAAAGAATCCGCCGGAAAAGACCAGCTGGAAGATCAGCAGGAAGGGCATTGCGGTCATGGCGGTCGTGGTGTTGGTGACGATGCAGGAGACCATCAGCGCCATCAGATCCGCCGTATAGGTGACCAGCAGGATGGAGATGCTCATGTCCAGAATGCCGAAGCCCGTGACCACGCCCATGGCGGGCAATTTCACGCCGGTGATGCTGCAGATCACCATGGTCACGACGGTCTGGGCGATGCACAGCAGCAGCTGATAGATCATCTGCGCGCCGACATAGGAGGACATATGCAGTCCGGCGCGGTGCTCGCGCTTGATGATCTCCCGCTCGCGGCAGACGACCTGGATGGAGTTGAAAAAGCCGTTCCAGATGCACACGCACACCAGCGCGAACACGCCCAGCTTGGTCCCCTCCTGGGTCTTGAAGAGGTTGGCGCCCACCACAAAGGTCACCACGGCGGCGATGACCGCGCCGATGGGCAGCACCTTCCAGTCGTTCTGGTAGACAAACATGCGAAGGAATTTTCCCAGGTAGATCCACATCTGGCCGATGCGGCCTTTGTGCTTCAGATTATCCGTCATACGGCGGCACCTCCTTCCGCAGCGGCAGCAAGGCGGGCATAACGCTCAATGCACTCGTCGGCGAGGCCGTCGCCCCCCTCTTCCTTGCGGTTTACGCTCATGACCACGCCTTCCATGGTCTCTTTCCCGAAGAACTCTCTGGCCTCCTGGGGGCTGCCGTAGAAGGCAAGGCGGCCCACGCGCCCGGAGTCACGCCCCAGCACGATCACCTTGTCGAACAGGTCGATCACGCGGTCGGGGGTATGGGTGATGACGATGACGATCTTCCCCTCATCCGCGATGGCGCGCAGCTTGGTAAAAATTTCCCGGGCGATGACGCCGTCCAGGCCGGAATCCGGCTCGTCCAGCACGAAAAGCTCCGGGTCGGAGACCAGCTCCATGGCGATGGAGATGCGCCGCAGTTGTCCGCCGGATTTTTTGGATACCAGCCCCTCGCTTCCGGCGCTGAGCCCCAGCAGATCCATGACCTCCTGGATCTTGCTGCGGCGCTCCTTCCCGGTCGTTTTGCTTGGCATACGCATGGCCGCCGCGTCGGACACGGTGCGCTGCACGGTGTCGTTGCCGCGGATCAGGTTCTTCTGGGGCACGAAGCCGATGCGGTATTTCATGCGGCCGTAATCCTTATAGACGTCTGCCCCGTTCAGGGTGATGGTGGCGTCGGCCTTCTCATAGCCGATGATGGCGTTGACCAGCGTGGTCTTGCCGGAGCCGGAGCCGCCCAGCAGCAGGACAAAGGAGCCGTTGGGGATGTCCAGCGCGATGTCCTTGAGCAGATAGCGCTTCTTGCCGAAATCCTTCGCAGTGCGCTCCCGCAGGTCTACGCTCAGGCCTTGCTCCAGCGGCGCGTGGTGCACCTTTTCGGCGCCGTCGATCTCTGCCGGGGCGGTGCCGGCTTCCCACTCCTCGGAGAACTTCAGATTCTGCGGCTGATAACGCTTTCCGAAGCCGAAAACCATCATGGGCAGCCACTCGATGACGAGGAAGAGGATGATCCACCGTTTCTTCGCGCCGAAGACATTGATGACCCGCAAAAACAGCCGGATGCGGTAGACAAGGAGAAGGACGATCAGCACCAGCGCAATGAGCGCTAAAATGATTTCCAGGTTTTCAGAAGTCTGGACATAATTCAAGATGGCCGTTACAATGACGATGGCGACCTCCAGAACCGCGCAGAATACGCCGCTGCGCAGCATGTCCACGCTGTCGCTCAGCGCGAGGTAACGAAGGCCGGGGATCCAGGCCATCCAGCGTCTTTTATAGCGCAGCTTGCCCAGAACGGCGAAGAAGCCGATGGACGCCAGCAGCCACACAATTCCCGATCTGACAAGATATGCGATTTCGGATTGCGTTTCCAGCATACACTTACCTCCGCTTGTATGGATCTGTGATTCAAAAACTCTTTTCATTATCGCATGACCGCACGGAAAAGTCCAATCATTTCTACGAAAAAACAGCAATGCGCCCCGCTTGCCCGGATGAGGAAAGCGGGGCGCAGAAGACAGGTAGGGTTTACTT
The DNA here is from genome assembly GCA_015068365.1 of Oscillospiraceae bacterium. Taxonomy (GTDB): domain Bacteria; phylum Bacillota; class Clostridia; order Oscillospirales; family Oscillospiraceae; genus SVKR01. The sequence continues at coordinate 3,953 of SVKR01000051.1, read as the reverse complement.
CGCAAGCATGGTCCTGGCGGAGCTCAGAAGGCGCAGATAGAAGATGTAGGAGACGATGGACACGACCAGCGCGACGATGGACAGAATGCTGCTGATGGTGCTGGGGGTACCGCCGCGGTCGATGAGGGTGCTGACAATGTCCACGACGATGGCGACGATCCACATGGCCATCAGCATCTTGCGGGCAGTGTTGCCCTTCTCCGCCATCGCCGGCTCGCCCATGCGCTGGGCCAGGTTGATGATGCCGTTGCAGACCAGCAGCGTGACGAGCAGCTGGCAGATCTGCGTCACGGTCTCGCACAGGTCGGCCACCAGGCTGCCGCTGGGGATCGCGCCCATGGCGACGGAGGCGACGATGCCGACGACGGAGACGATCAGCGCGTTTTTAAAGGCGGTCTCGTCCTTGGCGGCATTGCTGAGTCCGACAAGGTTCATAATGAAGCTGATGAACATCAGCACGGACGCGGCGATGCCCAAAAAGCCGCCGCCCACCACGCCGGCAACGGCCGTGCCGTCACTGACGGTGCTGGCTGCAATGCCAACAAGAACAAGGATCGCGGCGATCAGCAGGCAGATGGTGCCGATCAGCGACAGGAGTTCGGCGGTATAGATTTTCTTCACGCCGTTGTATGCATTGGGAAACATAAGCAGCTCTCTCTCCTTTTTTATGATTTCCGGATTCTCCGGCGCCTCACAGCGCCGGTTCGATCCTCTCTATTTAACTTAACGCCAAAACGGTAAAATACGCAAGCAAAATCGCTCTCGGTGCAAGGCGGGGCCTTACGCCTCCTGCAGCAGCCGCTCCCCCACCTTGTAAATATCCCCGGCGCCGACGGTCAGGATGATGTCCCCGGGCGCGGCTGTCCAGCGCAGGGTTTTCAGGATCTCGTCGAAGCTGTCGAAATACACGGAGTTGTCGATGCGGTCGGAGATGTCCTTCGAGGAAATGCCGATGGTGTTCTGCTCCCGGGCGGCATAGATCTCCGCCAGGATCGCGATGTCCGGCCGGCGAAGCTGCTCCACAAAGTCGTCAAACAGCGTCTTGGTGCGGGAATAGGTGTGGGGCTGGAACACCACGATGGTGCGCTTGTAGCCAAGGCCCTCCACCGTGTCAAGCAGGGCCTTCAGCTCGCCGGGATGGTGGGCATAGTCGTCGTAGACATCGGCACCGTTGAACTTGCCCTTGAACTCAAAGCGGCGGCCCGCGCCGTTGAACGCGCCCAGACCGTAGCGCACGGCCATGGGTCCCACGCCCAGGATGATGGCCGCGGCGGCGGCAGCCAGGGCATTTTTCACGTTGTGGATGCCGGGCACATGGATGGAGACATGGGTAAACAGCGCCTGCCCGTGCATGATGTCAAAATCCGTCTGCGTGCCCACCTGGACGATGTTCCGGGGCCAGACGTCCGCAGCGTCCGTCATGCCGAAGGTCATCAGCGCGCGGCCCAGCGGAGCCAGGGCGTCCATGGTGTTGGCATCGTCCATGTTGGCGATGACAGTGCCGCTTGCCGGCACATGGGAGGCAAACGCGCGGAAGGAGTGCTTGACGTCCTCCAGGTCCTTGAAAAAGTCCAGGTGATCGGCCTCGATGTCCAGGATCACGGCGATGGTGGGATAAAAATTGAGGAAGGAGTTGCAATACTCGCAGGACTCCATCACGATGGTGTCGCCGTGCCCGACCCGGTGCCCGGCGTGCAGCAGGGGCAGCGTTCCGCCGATCATGACCGTGGGGTCCATCTCCGCGGCCATGAGGATGTGGGTGCACATGCTGGTGGTGGTGGTTTTTCCGTGGGTGCCGGAGATGCACAGCGCGTTGGGATAATCGCGCATGATGGCGCCCCAGGCCTCCGTGCGCTCAAAAACGGGGATGCCCTGCGCTCTGGCCGCGGCCACCTCCGGGTTGTCGTCATGCACGGCGGCAGTGCGGACGATGAAGTCCAGCTCCGGCCCGATGGTCTCGGCGTGGTGGCCCATGACCACCCGGATGCCCAGCGTTCGCAGGTGGGTGACATTTTCACTTTCATTGATGTCGGAGCCGCTGATCTCCAGCCCCATCCCCCGCAGCACCTCCGCCAGCGGGGACATGGAAACGCCGCCGATGCCGATCAGATGGCCGCGGCGCCCCGGCACCATATATTGTCTGAAATCCATGGTTCAATCTCCTCTTAGCTACAAGACATAGACTTGTTGCGTTATATTATACGTTCCGCGCATGGAAAATTCAAGACAATAATACCGTGAATAGCAGTTGACGCGCGGCAGCAACTTTATTATAATTAGTATTTGGAAAATTATATGCAAGGCGGGGTAAGTGATATGTCTGCATTCAGTGATTATACGTTTTTGTCCTGCGACGGGAAAACCGACATCCATGTGCGCCGGTGCACGCCGGCCGGTGAGATCGCCGGCATCGTCCAGATCGCCCACGGCATCGCCGAGCATGTAGAGCGCTATGACGCGTTTGCCGCCTTTCTGGCGGACAACGGCTATCTGGTGGTGGCCAATGACCATCTGGGCCACGGAAAAAGCGTCAAAAGCGAGGAGGATCTGGGCTTCTTCGCGGAGATCGGCGGCTGGAACCTCGTCGTCGGCGACATGCACCGGCTCTATGAGACCACCCATGCGGAGCATCCGGAGCTGCCCTACTTCCTTTTCGGCCACAGCATGGGCAGCTTTCTCACCCGCACCTATCTCATCAAGCACCCCGACGGGCTTGCCGGCGCCATCATCAGCGGCACCGGCCAGCAGATCCCCCCTGTCGTCGCAAGCGGCAGGATGCTGGGCAGGCAGGCACTCAGCCGCGGTCCGAAGTATAAGAGCGCGCGCCTGAACCAGATGGCCTTCGGCAGCTACAACAACCGCATCAAGGACAGACGCAGCGCGTATGACTGGCTCACCAGGGACACGGCCGTGGTGCAGCAGTACATCGATGACCCGCTCTGCGGCTTCATCCCCAGCGTCAGTCTCTTTGTCGACATGATGGAGGGCATCGAGTTCATCGGCTCCGCGGCCAACTGCAAGGCCATGAACAAGTCCCTGCCCGTCTTCTTCGTCTCCGGCGATATGGACCCGGTGGGTGAATACGGCAAGGGCGTGCTGCGCGCTTACGACATTTTCCTGTCCGCCGGCATGAACGACGTGACGCTGAAGCTGTACCACGACTGCCGCCACGAGCTGCTCAACGAGCTGAACCGCGACCTGGTGATGCAGGACATTCTGGGCTGGCTCAGGTGCAAAAACCCGGCCGCGGCCCTCAGCCGCTGACAGGACGCGAAAGGTGGGATTCACCATGGACCGGATCACCATTCTGGGCGTCCGCGGCAGCGTGCCGGTGAGCGGGGCAGACTATGCACGCTACGGCGGCGCGACCACCAGCGTGCTGGTGCAGCTGGACGGTGAGGCCATCGTGCTGGACGCCGGCACGGGGCTGCTGCGCCTGCCGCCGGACGTGCTGGAGCGCAGCGCGCTGACGCTGGTGCTGAGCCACGCACATCTGGATCATCTGTGCGGGCTCCCCATGTGCCCTTACGTCATGCGCCAGGGCAAAACACTGGAATTATACGCCGCGCCGGCGGAGGGTATGCCCATCGCCGACGTGCTGAACAAGCTGTATGCCCCGCCGGTCTGGCCCGTTCCGCCGGAGCGGTTCGGCGCCGCGATCCGCTGTCATGACCTGCCCGGTTCTTTCTCCGTCGGCAGTGTCCGGGTGGAGAGCATGGACGGCGTCCACCCTGGCGGCGTGAAGCTGCTGCGCCTGCGCGCCGGCGGCAAACGCGTCGTGTTTGCGACGGACTTCACGCTGACCGACGCGCTGCGGCCGGCCGTCGCGGACTTTGCGCGCGGCTGCGACGTGCTGCTGTGCGACGGGCAGTACAGCGAAGCGGAGTGGCCCGTGCGCGCCGCCTTCGGGCACAATACCTGGGCCGCCGCCGCCGCCTTCGGCGCCGACTGCG
>SVKR01000050.1 GCA_015068365.1 Oscillospiraceae bacterium | reverse complement strand
CAGCTCCGCCTTGCCGCATTTGCCATTCCCGGGCCGGGGCTTGCCCGGCCCGCCAATGGCGCGGCTGCGGAAATTGCGCGCCGCCTTCCTCTGCCCCCGGCAGCGGCGGCGCGCAATTCCCTTTCCGAAAGGGGGCCTATGGGGTGCGGCGCGGCGGCGGGGGTGCAGGGGACGGATTGCCGCACCAGTGCTGCGGCACTGGTGCGCAATGACGGGGGGTGCGGCGCGGCGGCGGGGGCACGGCGCGCTGAGGACAGCGCGCCCTACGGGGGGGTGCGGGGGGATAGGATCGGGTAGGGCGCGTCGTCCTCGACGCGCCGTGTTGGATGCCGCACGGGGTAATTGTGTTCCACCCGTAGGGCGCGTCGGAAAGGGGGCCTATGCCCCGCCCCTCCTGTTATTGTTCCGTATAGGCGTCCATGCCGATGGAGGCGAAGCTGTGCTCGCCGTTCAGGACGGCGAGGGCCATGTCCAGCAGCGGCAGCAGCGCGACGCCGCCGGTGCCCTCGCCCAGGGCCATCTCCGCCACGATGGGGGCGCGCAGGCCCAGCGCGTCCAGCGCCGCGTGGCCGCCCGGCTCGTGGCTCATGTGGCTGGGCAGCAGCGCCGCGGCCGCGTCCGGGCAGATGCGCTGCGCCAGCATGGCGGCGGCGCCGGAGATGAGCCCGTCCATCACGCAGGGGATGCCCAGCGCCGCCCCGGCCAGATACGCCCCGCAGATGGCGGCGATGTCAAATCCGCCGCATTTGCACAGCACGTCCAGCCCGTCCGTGCCGTCGGGGCGGTTTACCTCCAGGCAGCGGCGGATGACGGCGATCTTGCGGTCCAGCCCGGCGTCGGACAGCCCGCTGCCCCGGCCCGTCACGTCGGCGGGGTCGAGCCCCAGCGTGGCGCACAGGACCGCGGTGGACGAGGTGGTGTTGCCGATGCCCATCTCCCCGGCGACGAGGATGTCGCAGCCCGCGGCGGCGGCCTCCTCCACGGCGGCGATGCCGGTCTCCAGGGCGAAGACGGCCTGCGCGCGCGTCATGGCGGGGCCCTGGGCGATGTTCGCCGTGCCGTGGGCGCACTTGCGCACGCGCAGGCCCGGCACCGCAAGGTCGGCGGCCATGCCCGCGTCCCAGGCCGTGACCGTCGCCCCGGCGCAGCGGGCCATGATGTTCACATTGCTGCTGCCGCCCGCCAGCGCCCCGGCCACCGCGGCGGTGACAGAGCTGTCCGACTGCGACACGCCCTCGGCCACCACGCCGTTGTCGGCGCAGAAGACCACGACGTGCTTGCAAGATGCGCGGGGGTGGTCCGTGCGCTGGACGGCGGCCATGCGCGCCGTCAGCGTTTCCAGCAGGCCGAGGGAGTGCAGCGGCTTGGCCACCGCGTCCCAGCGGCGCAGGCAGGCCAGGCGCGCCCCCTCGTCCGGGGCGGGGATGCGGGAGAGACATTCGGTAAAGGTCATGGGCGGTACCTCATTTCATGTGGGTGGAATTGCGCGCCGCCGCTGCCGGTGGCAGAAGAAGGCGGCGCGGAATTTCCGCAGCCGCGCCATTGGCAGGCCGGGCAAGTCCCGGCCTGGGAATGGCAAATGCGGCAAGGCGGAGGTGGCCCGAAGGGCCGGAGGGATCGAGTCGGAATCCATCGGAGATACCGCTTTCCGAAGGAACAATGTGCCTCCGGCGGATTGAACCCGATCCCTCAGTCAGCCCTGCGGGCTGACAGCCCCCTTTCCGAAAGGGGGCCTATGTGGTGCGGCGCGGGGGGGTGCGGTGCGGCGGCGGGGGCACGGCGCGCTGAGGACAGCGCGCCCTACGGAAATTCCACTCTATTATACCGTCCGCGGCGCGAAAGGTCAAATGCATCCGGCGCATCACAGGGCCAGCGGCGGGCGGTGGGGCAGCAGGACCTTGCCGAAGCAGCACAGGGTCAGCCCGCTGTCCGGGGGCAGGTGGGTGTCGGCGTCGGCGCGGGCGCGGTTCAGGCTCAGCAGGTAGACGCCGCCGAAGCTGTCGCGCACGTACTGCTTGCACTTCATGTCCCCGTCGACGAAAAACAGGCCCACGTCGCCGTTTTCGATGGGGGCGCGGCGCACCAGCACGGTGTCGCCGTCGGCGATGTAGGGGGCCATGCTGTCGCCCGTGATGCGCACGGCGAAGTCCGCGGCGCTGTCCGCGGGCACGGCGCAGTCGGTGTAGTCCTCGCCCAGGGCGGGGCTGGCGTAGCCCGCCGCGGCGGGGGTGAGGTAGAGCGGGATGATGCGCGCCTTTGTCCCCTGCTCCGCGCCGCCGTCGGCGCGGACGCGGTCAAGCTCATGCTCCAGCACGGTGTCGATCAGGCTGCGGCCCGGCGCGTCCAGCGCGCGGAGGGAGTCGAGAAGCGCCGCTTCCTCCCGGCTGAGGGAGGGCCCGGGCGCGCGCGGGAGCCCCGGCACGTCGGCACAGAAGACCTCCACCGGCACCTCCAGCGCCGCGCACACGCGCAGCAGCACCTCCAGGTCGATGGTGTTGTTGTCGCGGCGGATGATGCTGTACAGCGTCTGGGCCGGCACGTCCACGCGGCGGGCCAGCTCGCCCACCGCCATGTGCCGCTGGGCCAGAAGCTGCTTCAGGGTGCTGCCGATCATGTTCCCTGCCCCCTCGGTGAGAAAATTTTTCGATGATTTTCATCGAATCCACCACAATATAACATGATTCTACATAATCGTCAAGGGGCGGATTATGAAATTTAATAATTTTGGCTTGACAAATTATGAGATTGCATATATTATTCTGCACGGGGTTATGAGATTTCATACAGGGGGGAGGGAAGAAACGGGGGCCTATGGGGTGCGGCGCGTCGGCGGGGGGTGCGGATCTCTCCTGTCATTCCGAGCCAGTGCGCACACTGGCGTGGGAATCCGCGTCGATTGGTGCGGGGGACGGATTGCCGCGGCGCTGCGCGATGCGCAATGACGGGATGGGGCGGGGAGAGGCAGGAAAGGGACGGATTGCCGCACCAGTGCTGCGGCACTGGTTCGCAATGACGGGGGGGCGAGCGGCGCGGGGGCCTATGTGGTGCGGTGCGCCCTACGGGGGTGATTGCGTTGTACGTGCGGCGCGTCGAGGACGACGCGCCCTACGGGACAGCGCGCCCTACGGGGGTGCGGTGCGGTTTTCTCAGCCTTTCAAAGCGCCGCCGCAGTATTCGCAGCAGCCGTTGGGCGTGGGGAAGGTCGTCGCGCCGCAGAAGGGGCAGGTGACCGCGGTCTTGGGGGCGGCGGCAGCCGCGGCGGCGTCGCGCACCTCCTGGCGGGCGGCGGTGAGGGCCTCCTTGATCTCGTTGCCCATGTTGACGTACTCATAATAGTCGTTGACGCCCTGGCCGCCGCGCAGGGCGGAGCTGACCTGCCAGCCGCCGGCCGCCGCCGCGCCGCCCATGGAGCGCTCGCCCGTGTCGACGCTGCCGCTGTTGAGGGCAAAGCGCATGTCGTCAAAGTAGGGGTGGTTGACGTGGATGGTCACATAGAAGTCGTAGGAATACTCATAGCGCGGCGGGTTGTAGCTGACGGACTTGCCCTCGTTGTCCTTGCGCGTGAGCTCGCGGCGGTCCTCCTCGATGTCGAGGTCGCAGCCCGTGACCTGGCTGTAGCTCAGCACGTCCGGGTTCTCCGCCGTGGGGTTGCTTGTCCTGACGACCATGAACTTGCGCTGGTCCTCGTCCAGCAGCACCTTGGTATTGCGCCCCAGCACGCGCGTGGTGTGGAACGCGCAGACCTCGACCTGGTTGGCCTTTCGGTACTCCAGCTGTGCCTTGATGTCGGCAACGGTGGAGTGCCGCCGCTCGGAAAACCAGGGGGAGAGCTTGCTCGCGCAGTCCTTGCAGAGGTTGCCGTCCTCCAGCTTGCGGTTGCCGAGGAGCTTGATCTTCTCGCCGCAGATGTCGCAGAATTTCTTATCGAACAGTCCCATGGTATGTACCCCTTTCATGTAATATTTAATATTTACTTTCACCAATTAGCGCGGTTTACACCTTATTCTACCATGGTATGCCGGAGATTGCAAGGGCAAGCGGCGGGAATTATGCCTTGGCGCGGCAAGCCGGTCAAAACGTGGCATAGCGTCACTTTCCCCTTGCCAAACGCTGGAAGATATGGTATTATAAATAAAACCCGGTACTTGATTCCCGGGGTTTTTTTGCAGATTTCACACCCGTGACCGGCGGGAGGAGTTTGTTTGCCATGATTTCTGACGCAGAGAGAAGGATCTATGAGGGGATGGCGCTGCCCTTTGCCATGTGCCAGCTTGCCGACGACCGCATCCACGCCCTGCTGGTGAGCGACGGGATGTGCGCGTCGTTCCGCTATACGCGCGCGCAGATGCTGGACGCGCTGCGCGGTGGGATGCCCGGGCACACCCACCCGGACGACCGGGACTGGGTGCACCGCAGCAACGACGACTTTCTGCACCGGCGCAGCGAAAAGCTGAACGTCGTGTTCCGCAACCGCGCGCGCCCGGACGAGGACTACCGGCTGACGCAGTGCGTGGGCTTCTGGCAGACGCTGCTCGACGGCAGCGACGTGGCCGTGCTTGCCTATTTCGACCTGGAGGAGGCGCAGACCGGCATCGCCCGGCTTTTCACCGCCTTCGGCAAGACGCAGAACGACCTCATCTACTCCGACCTGGTGACGGGGCTGCCCAACCTCAACTTCCTGCGGCAGTTCGGCGATGAGCGCATCAACGACTTCTGGGTGCACGACAAGCAGCCGCTGATGATCTACTTCGACGTGAAGGGCATGCACGCGTACAACATCAGCTACGGCTACACCAACGGCGACCGGCTGATGCGCCTGGTGGCGGACACGCTGCGCGCCGAGTTCCCGGAGGGGACCGTCGCCCGCGGGGCGGACGACCATTTCATCGTCATCACCGCCTGGACGGACGAGGCGGACATCACGGGGCGCGTCGAGCGGGTGAACGACACGGTGAAGCGGCAGGCCTACGCCACCGTCGCCGGAGTGCGGGCCGGCATCACGAAGATCGAGCCGAAGCACAGGAGCGTCAACGCCTTCGACTGCGCCCGCCAGGCCCTGCGCGAGATCGGGGACGATCTGAACACCGTCTGGCGCTTTTACAGCGCGGAGAAGGACAGCCAGTACTGGAAGCGCCGCTATCTGCTGGAAAATTTCGACCGGGCGCTGGAGGAGGGCTGGGTGCGCGTGTACTACCAGCCCATCGTGCGCACGCACACCCGGAAGATGAGCGTGCTGGAGTCCCTGGCCCGCTGGGTGGACCCGCAGCGCGGCGTCATCCCGCCCGGGGAGTTCATCCCGCTGCTGGCGCGCTATCACCTGCTGTACCGGCTGGACCTTTACATGGTGGAGCAGATCTGTAAGGAATACCCCGTGCGCGAGAAGGCGGGGCTGCCCCTGCTGCCCGTGTCGGTGAACTTCTCCGCCCAGGACTTCGACCACGTGGACGTGCCGGAGGCGCTGTGCGAAATCCTGGCGCGCTACGGGCTGGGGCACGACAGGATCATCGTGGAGATCACGGAGCAGGACCTGGCGAAGGGCACGGAGCATTTCAAGGCCCAGCTGGGTGCGCTGCGCGAGCGGGGCTTTACCCTGTGGCTGGACGATTTCGGCAGCGGCTACAGCTCGCTGAACGTGTTTTCGCAGTTCGACATCGACCGCATCAAGTTCGACGCGGCGCTTTTGCAGCACCTGGACGACATGGGCGGGGCCAACCGGCGCATCCTAAAGGCCTTCAACAAGGTCTGCCGGGAGCTGGGCGTGCACACGCTGTGCGAGGGCGTGGAGACCGAGGCGCAGTTTCAGTTTTTGCAGGAGATCGACTGCGAGATGGCGCAGGGCTTTTACTTCTACCGGCCCAACCCCATCGAGGGGGCGCTGGACAAGATCCACACCCACGGCAAGACCCGGAATTTCGAGGACAGCCGCGAGCGGGAAAGCAGCGAGATCCAGTGGCTGCTGAACGAGGGAGAGACGTAGGAGAAAGCGGATACCTAGGAGAAATCGGATATGGAAAATGCGGCAGGGCCATGTGGCCCTGCCGCTTTGCGTGCGTGGGGGGGGGTGGGACGGATTGCCGCACCAGTGCTGCGGCACTGGT
>SVKR01000049.1 GCA_015068365.1 Oscillospiraceae bacterium | reverse complement strand
CCGGTGCTGTCTCAAGCTGTCGACAAAGTGTCGACAGCTTGAAAAGCAAAAACCGAAACATTCAAAAATGTTCCGGTTTTTGCGAAGATTGAACGTGCAGGGGGACTCCCGTCCCCCCTCACACCCCCCCATGCAAGACGGTTCCTTTACAAAACAGGGTTTTTCTACAGTCTGAAGACAGCACCGGGCGTTTTCGCCCGGTGCTGTCTTTGTTCTGTTCTTTGTTCTGTTCTTCTGTTCTGTGTTCTCAATCCGTCGCAACGCGCTTTGCGCCCACAAACATGCGGGTGTAATAGTCGCTGTTGATGTCAGAATAGATCACGCCCGTGGAGCTGGTGGAGGCGTGGATCATCTGCCCGTCGCCCACATACATGCCCACATGGGTGATGCTGTAAGGTCCGTAGCCGAAGCAGAGGATGTCCCCCGGCTGCAGCGCATCGCGGCTGACAAAGCTGCCGTCGTTGGAATAGATGTCCTGGGCGACCCGGTGCAGGCTGATGCCGTACTGGCTGCAGATGTAGTTCACAAAGCCGGAGCAGTCAAAGCCGGTGGAGGGGCTCATGCCGCCCCAGCGATAGGCGTAGCCCCGGTAAAGCTGGGCCGTCTGCGCCATGCTGGCCCCCACGCCGCCGGCGGTGCCGGTCTGGGTCTGGGTCGTGGCCTCCGGCTGGCTGCTCTTATAGCGGGCCAGGTCGCTGCGGACATAGCCGCTGGCGCCGCTGGCGTCCGTCACCCGCAGCCACTGGCCGCTGACACCCGTGACGGTCAGGGCGCTGCCCGCGCTGCGCAGGTTTTTCACCACCGACGTCGCCGTGGAGGCGCCGGCGCGCAGGTTCACGTCCGTGCCGCCGGTGGCGGCGGAAAAGCTGTATGTACCCTCCGCGTCCTCGGAAAAGCTGGCATACTGCGCGGAGACATAGCCCTCCGTGCCGTTCCAGACCACCTTGTACCAGCCGTTCACCTGCTCCTCCACCAGGAGGAAGGTGCCGGCAGGCATCTCCGTAATGACATTTGCGACGGAAGAGGTGTCCGCGCCGGAGCGCAGGCGCACGTCGCTGCCCGTCACCGTCGCGCCGCCGATGGTGGCCGCGCAGGCCGGTGTTGCCAGCATCGCCGCCGCCAGCACGCCGGCGGCAAGCATGCCAATCCACTTACTGCGTTTCATAAAAGCTCCCCGTTTTTTGCGCCGTCCCGGCGCGTGATGCTCAGCCCTGCGCCAGCGCGCGCTCCAGCCAGACGGACGCGAAGTCCATCGCGGTGGAAAGGCCGTCCTTTTCCGTCTTTCTGACCACACGGTCCCGGCTCTTGATGTCCGGGTCGGTCAGCTGCAGCTGGACGGAGACCTTGCTGGCCACGTCCATATCCTTGACCTTTTTCGTCTCCAGGATCTGCAGCATGATGATATATTTGTCCGCCATGGAGCCGTAATAGATCAGATTGTCCTTACGGCGCAGCGGGTGCCCTTTGTACATCAGCACGGCTTTCTCTGCCAATCTGCTCCCTCCTGTTCGTTTCACATGAACGATTCTACTCGCAATTGTAACCGAATTGTAACACCTTTCGGGTATTATGTCAATCATCGGTAACAAAGTTTTACAAAATTGATGCAATTCTTACATATTTAGTGCCGCGGCCCGGGGACAGCCGCCACATGTGGTATGCAAGAAAAACCTGCGGTTGCAAATAAGGAAGCTCCCGTGCGCGTGATCTCGCACGGGAGCCTTTGGTATTTCTCCGGCTGCTCAAGCCAATGCGACTGTAATGATGGCCATGTGGTAGACCTCGTCGGCGTTGCAGCCGCGGCTGAGGTCGTTGATGGGGGCGTTCAGGCCCAGAAGGATGGGGCCGTAGGCGTCATAGCCGCCCAGGCGCTGGGCGATCTTGTAGCCGATGTTGCCGCTCTCGATCTGGGGGAAGATGAAGGTGTTGGCGTTGCCGGCCACGGGGCTGCCGGGGAACTTCAGCTGGCCCACCTCGGGCGCGACGGCGGCGTCAAACTGCATCTCGCCGTCGATGCACAGGTCGGGCGCCTGCTCCTTGGCGATTTTGGTGGCCTCGGCGCTGAGGGCGACGGTGCCGCCCTTGCCGGAGCCCTTGGTGGAGAAGCTCAGGAAGGCGACCTTCGGGTCGATGCCGAAGATCTTGGCCACGCGGGCGCTCTCCACGCCGACCTCGGCCAGCTTCTGCGCGGCGGTGAAGGTGACGTTGCCCTCCTTGTCCACGTCGTCCTGATAGTCGATGTTGATGGCGATGTCGCCCATGCACAGCGTGCGCAGCCGCTCCTCGCCGAAGTCGCGGTTGAGGATGACGCAGGAGGAGACCAGGTGGGCGCCGGGCTTGGTCTTGACCAGCTGCAGCGCCGGGCGCACGGTGTCCGCCGTGGAGTAGGTGGCGCCGCCCAGAAGCGCGTCGGCCACGCCCAGCTTCACCAGCATGGTGCCGAAGTAGTTGCCCTTCATCAGATTGGCACGGCAGTCCTCGGGGCTCATCTTGCCCTTGCGCAGCTCCACCATCTTCTCCACCATGGCGTCCATGCCGGCATAGCTGGCGGGGTCGATGATCTTCGCGCCGGCGATGTTGAATCCGCCCTTTTCCGCCGCGGCCTTCACGTCGGCCTCCGCGCCGATGAGGATGACGCCCATCAGATCGTCGGCCAGCAGGCGGGACGCGGCGCTGAGGATGCGGGCATCGGTGCCCTCGGTGAACACGATGGTCTTCTTGTTTTCCTTGAGCTTGGCAATCAGTTTATCAAACATTCCGATATCCTCCCATTATATAATTAGAATTAACGCAAACACTTTATCACTTCTCGCGGAAAAGTCAAGCATTCCCCTTTACAAAGCCCCGGCGCCCCGGTATAATACTCACTGTTATCACTTCTCCCGAGGGAGGTGCCCATGGACAGCACATTTTCCAAAACCATGTCCGCGCTGCGCAAGCAGCGGGGCCTGAGCCAGCGGCGCGCCGCGGCGGATCTGAAGATCAGCCAGGCGCTGCTGAGCCACTATGAAACCGGGGCGCGGGAACCCGGGCTGGACTTTGTCTGCCGGGCCTGCGCCTATTACGGCGTTTCCGCCGATTACCTGCTGGGCCTTTCCGCCTGGCAGAGCAGCGCAGACCGGGCCCTGAACGCCCTTGCGGAGCTGACCGCCGGGCTGGACGCCCTGGCGCAGCAGGGCCGCGCAAAGCTGGAGGAGTTGAAAAAATGATCGACCGGGAGCACATTCGCAATTTTTCCATCATCGCCCACATCGACCACGGCAAGTCCACGCTGTCCGACCGCCTGATCGAGCTGTGCAAGGCCATCCCCGCCCGGGAGATGGAGGACCAGATCCTGGACAACATGGAGCTGGAGCGCGAGCGGGGCATCACCATCAAGGCCCGGGCCGTCCGGCTGGACTATACCGCCGCGGACGGGGAGACCTATGCCCTCAACCTCATCGACACGCCGGGCCATGTGGACTTCAACTACGAGGTCAGCCGCTCGCTTGCCGCCTGTGAGGGTGCGGTGCTGGTGGTGGACGCGGCCCAGGGCGTGGAGGCCCAGACCCTGGCCAACACCTATCTCGCCATGGACCACGACCTGGAGATCCTGCCGGTCATCAACAAGATCGACCTGCCCGCCGCCGACCCGGCGCGGGTGAAGCAGGAGATCGAGGACATCATCGGCCTGCCCTG
>SVKR01000048.1 GCA_015068365.1 Oscillospiraceae bacterium | reverse complement strand
TCTGTGGGTCGGCTCCTAAAGGCGCGGGGGCTGAAGGTGGCGGCGCAGAAGCTGGACCCTTACATCAACGTGGATCCTGGCACCATGAGCCCCTATCAGCATGGCGAGGTCTACGTCACCGAGGACGGGGCGGAGACCGACCTGGATCTCGGCCACTATGAGCGCTTCATTGACGAGGATCTGAACCGTTTTTCCAATCTGACCACGGGCAAGGTCTACTGGAATGTACTGAATGCCGAGCGCCGGGGCGAATATCTGGGCGAGACGGTGCAGGTCATCCCCCACATCACCGGCGAGATCAAAAAGTTCATCTACGCCGTCGGAGAAAAGACGCAGGCCGACGTTGTCATCACGGAGATCGGCGGCACCACCGGCGACATTGAAAGCCAGCCCTTTCTGGAGGCCATCCGGCAGGTGGGGCTGGAGCAGGGGCGCGGCAACGCGCTTTTCATCCACGTGACGCTGGTGCCCTATCTCCACGGCAGCGGCGAGCACAAAAGCAAGCCGACGCAGCATTCCGTCAAGGAGCTGCAGGGCATGGGGATCCACCCGGATGTCATCGTGCTGCGCTGCAACGAGCCGCTGGAGGATGCCCTTTTGAAAAAGATCGCCATGTTCTGCAACGTCGCGCCGGACTGCGTCATCGAAAACCGGACGCTGAGCGTGCTGTATGAAGCGCCGCTGATGCTGGAGCGGCAGGGCTTTTCCGGCATCGTGTGCCGCGAGCTGGGGCTGAATGCTGCCGCGCCGGAGCTTGCGGACTGGGAGGCGATGGTGTCGCGCATCAAAACGGCGAGCGCACATGTGACCGTCGGCCTTGTGGGAAAGTATGTCCAGCTCCATGACGCCTATCTCTCCGTGGCGGAGGCGCTGCGCCACGCATCTTACGCCCACGGTGCGGAGGTCGCGATCCGCTGGATCGACAGCGAGACCGTGACGGAGGAAACGGCGCCGGAGATTCTCTCCGGGTGCGGCGGCATTCTGGTGCCCGGCGGCTTCGGCGGCCGGGGCATCGAGGGAATGATCGCCGCCGCCCGCTTCGCCAGAGAAAACCGCATTCCTTACCTCGGGCTCTGTCTCGGCATGCAGATCGCGGTCATCGAGTTTGCCCGCCATGCGGCAGGCTGGGCTGACGCCAACTCCGGCGAATTTGACCCGGAGAGCGCCCACCGCGTCATCGACTATCTCCCCGACCAGAGCGACGCCGTCGCCAAGGGTGGCACGCTGCGTCTGGGTGCCTGGCCCTGCGCCGTGAAGGCGGGGACTGCCCTGGCGCGCTGCTACGGGCAGGCGCTGATCTCCGAGCGCCACCGCCACCGCTATGAGTTCAACAACGCGTTCCGGGACGCGCTGGAGCGCGCCGGGCTCGTGCTCAGCGGCACCAGTCCGGACGGCAGCATCGTGGAGACGGTGGAGCTTGCGCCGGAGGCGCATCCGTTTTTCGTCGGCGTGCAGTTCCATCCGGAGTTCAAAAGCCGCCCGAACAAGCCCCACCCGCTCTTCTGCGGCTTCATTGCGGCGTCTCTGAAAGGAAGCGAGGCCCATGGCTGAAACGCTGCCGCTGCGGGCACGGCTGGCCTGCTTTGTCTCCAACGCCGCCCGCCGCGCCCTGCGAGCGCTGGGCTCCGGCGGGACAAATCTTCCGGGGCAGATCGCGCTTCGCCTGTGTCCTGCGCTCCCGGCGCTGCTCAGCCGCGGGATGCGCATCATCGCCGTCAGCGGCACCAACGGCAAGACCACCACCTGCCGGATGATCGCGGCGGGGCTGGAGGCCCACGGCACGGCATTCATCGCCAACCGCTCCGGGGCCAATCTCCGCGCGGGCGTCACGGCGGAGCTGGCGGCGAATGTCCGCCGCGGCCGGATCGTGAAGCGCGTCGCCGTGCTGGAGTGCGACGAAGCGGCGCTGCGGACCCTTGCCGGTGACCTGAAACCGGAAATTCTGGTGTTCACCAACGTCTTCCGGGATCAGCTGGACCGCTACGGCGAGGTGACCC
Source organism: Oscillospiraceae bacterium (assembly GCA_015068365.1). Taxonomy (GTDB): domain Bacteria; phylum Bacillota; class Clostridia; order Oscillospirales; family Oscillospiraceae; genus SVKR01. The sequence continues at coordinate 20,915 of SVKR01000048.1, read as the reverse complement.
ACACGCGCTCTGAGCTGGAAGCTGCGGCAAAGGCCGCGCCTGAGGCCGTGCTCTGCCTGAACGCGGACGATTCGCTTGTCGCCTCGATCTCGCTGGAGTGCGAAAACCCGGTGCGGTTTTACGGTCTGCGCGTGCCCTTCCCCCGTGAAACCGGCGCGCGCTCGGACGCACCGAACTGCATCCGCTGCGGGCACCGGTACGAATACGAATACCGCACGTATGCCCACCTGGGCGGCTTTGTATGTCCGAACTGCGGCTGGCGCCGACCGGACCCGGCGGTGGAGGTCACGCAGGTACGCGCCATGGACCGGGACGGCAGCGAGGTCAGCCTGCGCATCGGGGCGGACGACGGTGCGGTGCGCGTGCCGCTGCCCGCGATCTACAACATCTACAACGCCCTCGCCGCGGCAAGCGCGCTGGACGCCTTCGGCGTGAGAGCGGAGACGGTCCGCGCTTCCATGCACGCCGCTGCGGTCTTCGGGCGTTTGGAGCGCTTTTCCATCGGCAAAGGCGTCACGATGATCCTGGTGAAAAACCCGGCGGGATTCACCCAGGTGCTGGAGCATCTCGCCGGGATGGAGGAGGACTTTGACCTTCTGTGCTGCCTGAACGACAAGGCGCAGGACGGGCGGGATATTTCGTGGATCTGGGATGTGCCGCTGGAGCAGCTGGCGGGCGGGGCCATACGCGTCCGGGAGGTCTATGCTTCCGGCACACGCAGCGCGGACATGCTTTTGCGCTTAAAGCACGCAGGGCTGCCGAATGCGTCGCTGCATCCGGTCGAAAATGACCGGGCGTTTTTGCGCCGTGCCGCTGTGTCCGAGCGCCCTCTGGTGATCGTGCCGACCTACACGGCGATGATGCGCCTGCGTCCGGTCCTTGCGCGCCGGACAGGGCAGCGCGAATTCTGGGAGTGAATGCGATATGGAGCTGAACATCTGCCACCTCTACCCCGATGTGCTGAACCTCTACGGCGACAGCGGCAACATCCGCGCGCTGGAAAACCGGCTGCGCTGGCGGGGAATGGACGCGCGCGTGACGCCTTTGCCGCTGGGTGAAACCGACGATCTTACTGGCTATGACCTCATCTTCATCGGCGGCGGGCAGGACTTTGAACAGGAACTGCTGCTGGCCGACCTCGCCCGGGGCAAGGGGGAGGATCTGCGCAGCGCCATCGAAGACGGCGTGTGCGTTCTCGCAGTCTGCGGCGGGTACCAGATGCTGGGAGAATTCTATCAGAACCAGGCCGGACGCCGCTGCGGCTTTCTCGGCGCCATCGACTTCCATACCGAGGCGGGAACTGACCGCATGATCGGCAACTTTGCCTTCCGCTGCGGCGCGGTGAGCGGCGGCAGCACCGTTGTCGGCTTTGAAAACCACAGCGGGAAAACGTACCTCGGCCCCGGTGTGGAGCCTCTGGGACGGGTGCTGAAGGGATACGGGAACAACGGAGAAGACGGCGGCGAGGGCGTCCGCTGGAAAAACGTCTTCGGCACCTACAGCCACGGCCCGGTGCTGCCGAAAAACCCGGCTTTCTGCGACTGCATCCTCGAAGCGGCGCTGAAGCGGAAATACGGGGCGTGCTCCCTCGCTCCCCTGCCGGATTCGGCCGAGCGTGCCGCCCGCGCCGCCGCTCTAAAAGAGCTGTTCCCGCTGCGCTGGCGCCAATATGTGTGAACAATTGCTCCCCCGGCCTGCCGGGGGAGCAATCTTTTATTCCACCGTGACCGACTTTGCCAGGTTCTTCGGCTTGTCGATGTCGCAGCCGTTTTCCTTTGCCACGTAATAGGCCAAAAGCTGCATGGGGATCACCGCCAGAATCGGCGTGAAGAGCGTATGGATCGGCGGGATGAAGACGCAGTCGTTGGCCTGGGCCACGATCTTCCGGTCGCCCCGGAAGGCCACGGCCAGCACCCTGGCGCCCCGGGCCTTGACCTCCACGATGTTGCTGATGGTCTTGTCCTCCAGCGCTGCGTTGCAGCAAACGGCGATCACCGGCGTCCCCTCTTCGATGAGGGCGATGGTGCCGTGCTTCAGCTCGCCGGCGGCATAGCTCTCGGCGTGGATGTAGGAGATCTCCTTCATCTTCAGCGCCCCCTCCAGCGCGCTGGCCCAGTCGGTATTGCGCCCGATGAAGAACAGTGAGCTTGCCCGGTGATACTTCTTCGCCAGCGCGCCCAGGCCATGGTTGAGGTCGATGGCGTTCTGGATGAGCTTCGGCAGGCGCAGGATGTCATAGAGCAGCGCGGGATAGAGCGCATCGTCCAGCCGCCCCAGCTTCCGTCCGACGGACATGGCCAGCAGAAACAGCACGGCGAGCTGGGTGGTATAGCCCTTGGTGGTGGCCACGGCGATCTCCGGACCGGCCCAGGTATAGAGCGTCCAGTCCGCGCTTTTGGCGATGGTGCTGCCCACCACGTTCACGATGGCCAGCGCCTTCGCGCCCCGGGCGCGGCACTCGCGCATGGCGGCGATGGTGTCCGCCGTCTCGCCGGACTGGCTGATGACGATGAGCAGCGTGTGCGCGTCGATGAGCGGATCGCTGTAGCGCAGCTCGCTGGCCAGCACCGGCTCCACCGGGATGCGCGTCAGCGCCTCCAGCGCGTACTTCGCCGCGCAGCCGGCATAGTACGCGCTGCCGCAGGCGGTAATGACGATTTTGTTGAACTGCCGCAGCGTCTCCGCATCCAGGTCAAACTCATCCAGCACCACCTCACCGTCGCGCAGGCGCGGGGCGATGGCGGCCCGGACGGCGGCGGGCTGCTCCATGATCTCCTTGAGCATGAAGTGCGCATAGCCGCCCTTCTCCGCGGCCTCCACGTCCCAGGTAACGCGGGTTACAGGCTTTTCGATCTGCCGCCCGGTGCAGTCATAGACCGTGATGCCCGCCGGCGTCAAGACAGCGAACTCGCCGTCGTCGAGATAGATCGCGTTTTTTGTATAGGACACCAGCGCCGTGACGTCCGAGGCGAAGTAGTTCTCCCCCACGCCCACACCGAGGATGAGCGGACTGGCCTCCCGCACGGCGATGAGCGTGTCCGGCTGATCGGCACACAGCACGCCCAGGGCATAGGAGCCCTCCAGCCGGGCGACGGCGCGCAGGACCGTGGATTTCAGATCGCCGCTGTCATACATCTCCAAAAGATGCACGATGACCTCCGTGTCTGTCTCGCTCAGAAAGGTATAGCCCTTCGCCGTCAGCTCCTCGCGGAGCGCGGCGTAATTCTCGATGATGCCGTTGTGGACGACGGCGTATCGTCCGTCGTTTGAAAGATGCGGGTGGGCGTTGGTGTCCGTGGGCGCGCCGTGGGTGGCCCAGCGGGTGTGACCGATGCCCGTGCTTCCCGGGACGGCGGCGCCGTCGCCGGTTTTCTCACAGAGCTTCTGCACCTTGCCGCTGACCTTCTCCACCCGGATGCCCTCGTTGCCCATGACGGCGATGCCGGCGGAGTCATAGCCGCGGTATTCCAGCCGTTTCAGGCCCTCCAGCAGCAGCGGCGCTGCGCTGCGCGTCCCGGTAAACCCCACGATTCCACACATGATTATTTCCCTCCCAAAAGTTTTTCCAGTCTGCGCATGGCCTCCGCCGTGTCGGACGGATCGCCGAAGGCGGAGAAGCGGAAATAGCCCTCCCCGCACGCGCCAAAGCCCTCGCCGGGCGTTCCCACCACCTGGATCTCGCGCAGCAGCAGATCAAAGAATTCCCAGCTTCCGTATCCCTTCGGGCAGGCCATCCAGATGTAAGGCGCGTTCTTCCCGCCTGTGTACCAGATGCCCAGCCGGGAGAGCGTCTGCCCCATGACGCGGGCATTTTCCTTGTAGATCTGCAGCGTCTCGCGGACCTGGCACTGCCCCTCGTCGGTGAAGACCGCCGCGCCGCCTTTCTGGAGAATATAGGAAACGCCGTTGCTCTTCGTCGTGCGGTTCCGCACCCACATGGCGTTGAAGCTCATGCCCTGCCGCTCCAGCTCCTTCGGGATGATCGTGTAGCCCAGCCGGGTGCCGGTAAAGCCGGCGGTTTTGGACAGCGAGCAGATCTCGATCGCACAGGTGCGCGCCCCCTCGATCTCAAAGATGCTGTGGGGCAGCGCGTCGTCGGCGATGAAGGCCTCATAGGCCGCGTCAAAGAGGATGACCGCGCCGGTACGGTTGGCCACGTCCACCCATGCGCGCAGGCGCTCCCGGTCCAGCACCGCGCCGGTGGGATTGTTCGGCGAACAGAGATATATGAGCTCCGCGCCCGGCACCGCCTCCGGCTCCGGCAGGAAGCCCTGCGTCCGGCCGGTCGGGAGGTGCAAGATCTTCCGCCCGGCCATGACGTTGGCGTCCACATAGGCGGGATAGGCCGGCTCCGGGATCAGCGCGGCGGCCCCGGGATCAAAGAGGTCGAGGATGTGTCCCAGCTCGTCGCTGGCGCCGCTGGAGACAAAGACCTCATCCGCTGCGAGGCTCACGCCCCGTTTCTGATAATATTCCGCGATGGTCTGCCGCAGAAACGGTGCGCCGCACTCCGGCAGATAGCCGTGAAATGTCTCCGCCCGCGCCTGATCCTCCACCGCCTCGTGCAGAGCGGCGATCACCGCCGGGCAAAGCGGCTGCGATACGTCGCCGATGCCCATGCGCAAAAGATGCGTGCCGGGATGGTCTTCGCAGTATTTTGCCGTCTTTTCGGCGATGCGGGCAAACAGGTAGGAATCTTTCAGTTCTCCGTAGTGCAGATTCGGCGTCAGCATATCTCCGTATCCCCCTCATAGACAAATTCGCAGGGTCCTTCCATCTGTACGCTGCCGTCCCTGCCGACGGTGATGCGCAGCGTTCCGCCGTCCAGATGGACCCGGATCTCCGTATCATAATCGCACATGCCCCGCGCCGCGGCGGCCGCTGCGCTGGCGCAGGCCCCGGTGCCGCAGGCCAGGGTCACGCCGCTGCCCCGCTCCCAGACCCGCATGCGCACTTCGTTCCGGCGCAGGACCTGCACGAACTCCACGTTCACGCCGCCGGGGAAGGCTTCATGGTGCTCGATGGCCGGGCCAAGCGCCGTGAGCGGCGCGGCCTCGGCGTCGTCGACAAAAAGGACGGCATGGGGATTGCCCACGTCCACGGGCGTGCAGGTGACGGTCTCCCCGTCCACGCGGATCGTCTGCTCCGGCGCGACGGTGACGGTGCCCATGTCCACTGCGGCGCTGGTCACTTTTCCGTCCGTCAGGCGCAGATCCAGCGTTTTGACGCCGGAGCGCGTTTCGACGGTCAGATGCGTCTTGTCCGTATAGCCCTTGTCGTGGACATACTTTCCGACGCAGCGGATGCCGTTGCCGCACATGTTCGCCTCGCTGCCGTCGGCGTTGAAAATGCGCATTTTGAAGTCGGCGACAGCGGAGGGCGCGATATAGATCATCCCGTCTGAGCCCGCGCCGAAGTGGCGCTCCGAGAGCTTGACGGACCACACCGCAGCGTTCTCCGGCTCGCCGTAGACGTACAGGTAGTCGTTGCCCAGCCCCTGCATTTTGGTGAATTTCATATGCTATCCTCCAATGCCCCGGTCATTGCGAGGCCCCGAAGGGGCCGTGGCAATCCGCTTCTCCTCGATGAAGCATACGGATTCCCACGCCAGTCTGCGGACTGGCTCGGAATGACAGGGGGTAGATTCAATACTCCGTTTCGCCGGTAAAGACCAGCCGCGTGTCACCCGTCAGCGTAACGCCCTCCGGCGTATAGTGGACGATGAGCTCCCCGCCGGCGCAGCGCACGGAAATGTCGCAGCCGCTTTCGCACAGCCCGTTGGCGACGGCGGCTGCCACCGCCGCGCAGGCCCCGGTGCCGCAGGCCATGGTCTCGCCGCTGCCCCGCTCCCAGACCCGCATCTTGATCGTTCTGGGGTTGACGACGCGGACGAACTCGGTGTTGATGCGTTCCGGGAAGATGGGTGCGTTTTCAAAGGCCGGCCCAACGCCGGGAACATCCACCGCGTCCACGCGCTCGCAGAAGACGACGCAGTGGGGGTTGCCCATGTCCACGCAGGTGATTCTTTGCTCCGCCCCGGCGATCTCCGCCGGATAGTCCACAAAGCGCCCGCCGGGCAGTGCCACGCTCTCCGGCGGCATCTCAAAGGAGGCGCGCCCCATGTGGACACAGGCGCTCGTCACCAGGCCGTCCGTGGTGTAGACCTGCACGGTTTTGACGCCGCCGGCGGTCTCGATGGCGATCTCATCGCCCGCGGCAAGCCCGGTGTCGTGCAGATACTTCGCCATGCAGCGCAGCGCGTTGCCCGCCATGGCGCCCTCGCTGCCGTCGGCGTTGAACATCCGCATTTTCGCCGCGGCCACGTCGGAGCGCTCCATGAGCACCAGTCCGTCCGCGCCGATGCCGGCGTGGCGGTCACAGAAGGTGACGCAGAGGCTCTCCGGGCAGGTGATGGCGCCGTCGTAGTTCTCCAGGAACACATAGTCGTTGCCGCAGGTCTCCAGCTTGGAGAAGGCGAGCTTCCGGTGCTCCGTCCGAAGATGGCAGATGTCCACCAGCTCGGTGTTGCCCAGCGTATAGCGCGAGGCAAGGATGTCTGCCAGCGCCCGCGCCGTATCCAGGCTCGTCAGGCACGGGATGCCCAGCTGGATGCAGCGGCGGTTGAGGCGGATGAAGTCCCGGATGTAGTCCGGGCGCGCCGAGCCGGTCAGGATCACGTAATCGATCTTCCCCGTCTCCAGCAGCTCCAGCACATGTCCGTCCCTGCCCAGCTTGCCCACGGTCTCCACATCCGTGCCCAGCCGGGCGATCTCCCGGGCGGTGCCCTCCGTGGCGTAAAGCCGGAAGCCCAGCTCGTCCAGGCGCCGGGCGATGTCCACGATCTCCGGCTGATCCCGGCGGTTGACGGAAATGAGCACGCCGCCGTGGCTGTGCTTTTCCACGTGATAGCCCGCCGAAATGAGCCCCTTGAACAGCGCCTCCCGCAGGTTTTTCCCGACGCCCAGCACCTCACCGGTGCTCTTCATCTCCGGGCTGAGGGCGGCGTTGGCGTCCGCGATCTTCTCAAAGGAAAATACCGGCACCTTCACCGCCACGTAGGGTGGGCGGCGGTAAAGCCCCGTGCCGTAGCCAAGGGAGCGCAGCGGCTGGCCGATCATGACGCGGCTGGCCAAGTCCACCATGGGCACGCCCGTGACCTTCGAGATATACGGCACGGTGCGGCTGGCGCGGGGGTTCAGCTCGATGACATACAGCTCGTTTTCGTAGATGAGGTACTGGATGTTCACCAGCCCCTTCGTGCCCAGCGCCAGCGTCAGCTTTTCCGAGCAATCGACGATGGTTTTCAGCATCCGGTCGCCGATGGAGAAGGGCGGATAGACCGCGATGGAGTCCCCGCTGTGGACGCCGGAGCGCTCGATGTGCTGCATGATGCCGGGGATCAGCACGTCTTCCCCGTCGGAGATGACATCCACCTCCAGCTCCTTGCCCATGAGATACTGATCGACCAGCACGGGGTTTTCGATCTTCCCGCGCAGAATGACCTCCATATAGGTGCGCACGTCCGCGTCCGTGTGGGCGATCACCATGTTCTGCCCGCCGATGACGTAGCTGGGGCGCAAAAGCACCGGGTAACCCAGCGCGTTTGCCGCTTCCAGTGCCTCGTCCATGCTGACGACCGCCATTCCCTGCGGGCGCTTGATCTGGAAGCGCTCCAAAAGCGCGTCGAACTGCTCCCGGTCCTCCGCCATGTCGATGCTCCGGGCGGAGGTGCCGAGGATGGGGACGCCCTGCGCGTCCAGAAGCTTCGCCAGGCGCACCGCCGTCTGCCCGCCGAAGGCCACCACCACGCCGACAGGGTGTTCCGCCGCGACGATGTGCATCACATCCTCGCCGGTGAGCGGCTCGAAATACAGCCGGTCGGCGGTGTCGTAGTCCGTCGAAACGGTCTCGGGGTTGTTGTTGACGATGACCACGTCATAGCCCATCTCCCGCAGCGTCCACACACAGTGGACGGAGGAGTAGTCAAACTCGATGCCCTGGCCGATGCGGATGGGGCCGGAGCCCAGCACCATCACTACGGGCTTGCCGCTGCGCGGAAAGTCCTTCGACTCGCACGCGCCGGAGCAGTCGGAGTAGAAATAGGGCCGGTCGGTGCCGAACACGGCGGCGCAGGTCTTGACGATCTTGTAGGAGAAGGGGCAGCCGGGCACCTTGTCCGCGCCGCTGATGCGCATGATCGCCGCGTCGGTGAAGCCGAGATGCTTCGCCGCGGCGTAATTCTCCGCCGTCAGGCCGGTTTGCAGCGCCGCCTCCGCGTCCGCCAGGACCCGGATGCGCTCTAAGAACCAGGGGGTGATCTTGGTGATTGCAAAGATCTCGTCGATGGAAACGCCGGCTTTCAGCGCCTCATAGATCGTGAAGATGCGCCGGTCGTCCTGGGCGGCCAGGCGCTCGAGCAGCGGCTTATCGTTGATGGGCGGGGCGTTTAAGGTGTCCAGGCCGATCTCCGCGCCCCGGACGGCCTTCATCAGCGCCATCTCGAAGCTGGGGCCGATGCTCATCACCTCGCCGGTGGCCTTCATCTGGGTGCCCAGCTTGCGGGACGAGCCGGCAAACTTGTCAAAGGGCCACTTGGGGAACTTCACCACGATGTAGTCCACCGCCGGCTCAAAGCCCGCCAGGGACGCGCCGGTGGCCTCGTTCTTGATCTCGGACAGCAGATAGCCCAGCGCCAGCTTCGTGGTGATCTTGGCGATGGGATAGCCCGTGGCCTTGCTGGCCAGGGCGGAGGAGCGGGAGACGCGGGGGTTGACCTCGATGACGGCGTACTCGCTGCCGTCGGGCTTCAGCGCGAACTGGCAGTTGCACCCGCCGATGATGCCGATGGCCGCCACGATGTCCAGCGCCGCCTGCCGCAGCATGCCCAGTTCCCGGTCCGTCAGCGTCAGGGCCGGGGCGGCGACGATGCTGTCGCCGGTGTGGACGCCCACGGGGTCGATGTTCTCCATGGAGCAGACCGAAACGGCGCAGCCGCTGGCGTCGCGCATGGTCTCAAATTCGATCTCCTTCCAGCCGGAGATGCACTTTTCCACCAGGATCTGCGTGATGGGGGACATGTCCAGGCCCGACGCTGCGATGACGCGCAGCTCCTCCGGCGTGTCGGCGATGCCGCCGCCGGTGCCGCCCAGGGTAAAGGCCGGGCGGACGATGATGGGATAGCCGATCTCCTCCGCAATGCGCAGCGCGGTGTCCACGTCGTTGGCGATGGCGGAGGGGACGCAGGGCTGGCCGATGGCGGCCATGGCCTCGCGGAACAGCTCGCGGTCCTCGGCCTGGTCGATGCCGTTGATGTCCGTGCCCAAAAGCCGCACGCCCAGCCGGTCCAGCGTGCCGTCGCGGCTCAGCTGCATGGCGATGGTCAGGCCCGTCTGCCCGCCGAGGCCCGCCAGAAGGCCGTCGGGCCGCTCCTTTTCCAGGATCCGGGCCACGGTCCGGGCGTTCAGGGGCTCCAGATAGATCTCGTCGGCCATGGCCTTGTCGGTCATGATGGTGGCGGGGTTGGAGTTCACCAGCACGGTGTTGATGCCCTCGGCGCGCAGCACGCGGCAGGCCTGGGCCCCGGCGTAGTCAAACTCGGCGGCCTGGCCGATGACGATGGGGCCGGAGCCGATCACGAGCACTTTCTTGATGCTTTTATCCTTTGGCATATCCTTCGCCTCCGATGGAATCAGGTTGAACGGCGGCGCTGCAAGCTGGCCGCGCCGCCGGTTGAATGCTTCTTATGCAAGAGTGGCGGCCATGACCGCCTTGATGGTGTGCATGCGGTTTTCCGCCTCGTCAAAGACGATGGACTGCGGCCCTTCAAACACCTCGTCCGTGACCTCCATGCTCTCCAGGCCGTATTTCTCGTGGATCTGCCGGCCGATGCCGGTATTCAGATCGTGGAAGGCCGGGAGACAGTGCATGAAGCGGCACTGGCTGCCCGCGGCGTCCATCAGCTTCTGATTGACCTGGTAGGGCAGCAGATCGTCGATGCGCTCTTTCCAGACGGCGTCCGGCTCCCCCATGGAGACCCACACGTCGGTATAGATGACGTCCGCGCCGGCGACGGCGGTCACGGGGTCGGTGCAAAACTCCAGCACCGCGCCGGTCTCCTTCGCCACGGCCTCGCAGTCGGCCACCAGAGCGCGGTTGGGAAAATATTTCTCCGGCGCGCAGGCGACAAAGTGCATCCCCATCTTGGCGCAGCCCACCATCAGGCTGTTGCCCATGTTGTAGCGCGCGTCGCCCATGTAGACCAGCTTGATGCCCTCCAGACGGCCGAACTGCTCCCGGATGGTGAGGAAGTCCGCCAGGATCTGGGTGGGGTGGAACTCATTGGTCAGCCCGTTCCACACGGGCACGCCGGAATACTGCGCCAGCGCCTCCACCAGTTCCTGCCCGTAGCCGCGGTACTCGATGCCGTCAAACATCCGGCCCAGCACCCGCGCCGTATCCGCGATGGACTCCTTCTTGCCGATCTGGGAGCCGGAGGGGTCCAGGTACACCGGGTGCATCCCCAGGTCCGCCGCCGCCACCTCAAAGCTGCAGCGGGTGCGGGTGGAGGTCTTTTCAAAAATCAGCGCGATGTTCTTCCCCTCGCAAAGGCGGTGGGGCACACCGGCTTTCTTCTTCTGCTTCAGCTCCGCCGCCAGGTCCAGCAGATACGTGATCTCCTCGGTGCTGAAATCCAGCAGCTTCAAAAAGCTCTTGCCTTTCAGATTCATTCTGCATCAGTCTCCCTTCGCATCCAGGGCCCGGCGCACATAGGCGATCTGGGCCTCCACGCTTGCTTTCGTGGGGCCGCCGTAGCTGACGCGCTTTTCCACGCAGGTGCGCAGGTCAATGGCGGCATACACGTCCGTGTCGATCAGCGGGCTGAAGTCCCGATAGGTCTCCAGCGGCAGGGCCTCCAGCACCGTGCCCTCCGCAATGCACCTGGCCACCAGCGCACCGGAGATTTTATAGGCCGTGCGGAAGGGCAGCCCCTTGCGCACCAGATAGTCCGCCAGGTCCGTGGCGTTGATGAAGCCCTCCTGCGCCGCTTTGCGCAGATTGTCCTCCCGCACCGTCATGGTGTCCACCATCGGGGCAAACACCTTCAGGCACATTTTAACGGTGTCGCAGGCGTCAAAGATGCTCTCCTTGTCCTCCTGCATGTCCTTGTTGTAGGCCAGCGGCAGACCCTTCAGCACCGTCAGCGTGCCCATCAGATCGCCGTAGACCCGCCCGGTCTTGCCGCACCAGCTCCGCTATGTCGGGGTTCTTCTTCTGGGGCATGATGCTGCTGCCGGTGGTGTAGCTGTCGGAAAGCTCAACGAAGCGGAACTCCCAGCTGCTCCACAAAATCAGCTCCTCGGAAAAGCGGGACAGGTGCATCATGAGGATGGACAGCGCGCTTAAAAGCTCCGCGCAGAAGTCCCGGTCGGAAACGCCGTCCAGGCTGTTCATCGCCACGTCGTCAAAGCCCAGGGCCTTCGCCTCGGCAAAGCGGTCGGTGTCATAGGTGGTGCCCGCCAGGGCGCAGCAGCCGATGGGGCTGACGTTCATCCGCCGGGCGCAGTCGGAAAGGCGGTCCAGATCCCGCAGAAGCATCATGGCATAGGCCATCATGTGGTGGCCGAAGGTGACGGGCTGGGCCCGCTGCATGTGGGTGTAGCCCGGCATGATGGCGCCGGCGTGCGCCTCCGCCTGTGCGCACAGCGCATTCAGCAGCGCCTTTACCAGCGCGCCGGTCTCCGCGATCTCATCCCGCAGATACATGCGCAGATCCAGCGCCACCTGGTCGTTGCGGGAGCGGGCGGTGTGCAGCTTTTTGCCCACGTCGCCCAGCCGCTCGGTCAGCACCTGCTCCACGAACATGTGGATGTCCTCGCAGGACAGGTCAAAGTCCAGCGCCCCGCGCTCCAGATCGTCCAGAATGCCCTGCAGCCCGTCGATGATCTGCGCCGCCTCATCTTCGCCGATGATGCCCCGGGCGCCCAGCATGGCGGCATGGGCCATGCTGCCCGTGATGTCCTGCTTCGCCATCGCGCAGTCAAAGCGGATGGAGGAGTTGAAATCGTCCGCGATCTTGTCTGTATTGCCGGCTGTCCGGCCGGCCCACATCTTTGCCATTGCGTTACCGCCTTTGCGTTGTAATCGGTCATTCCGAGCCAGTGCGCGCACTGGCGTGGGAATCCGTTTTCCTTTGAAAGAGAGCGGATTGCCACGGCCCTGCGGGCCTCGCAATGACAGCGTGGGGCTCAGAGCTTGCCCTGCTCTCTCAGCGCCTGCACGGTGGTCGGCAGGCCCCAGAGGTTGATGAAGCCCGCGGCCTGGGCCTGGTCATAGTCGCTCTCGCCGAAGGTGACCAGGTTCTCGCTGTACAGGGAGTAGGGCGAGGTGGTGCCGGCGGGGATGATGTTGCCCTTGTAGAGCTTCAGCTTCACGCTGCCGGTGACATACTTGTTGCTCTCGTTGGCGAAGGCCACCAGCGCCTCGGTGAGGGGGGTGTACCACTTGCCGTTATAGATCTGGTCGGCCAGGTCGATGGCCAGCTTCTGCTTTTCGTGCAGGGTGTCCTTGTCCACGGTCAGCATCTCCAGCTGGGCGTGGGCGAAGTAGAGGATGGTGCCGCCGGGGGTCTCGTAAACGCCGCGGTCCTTCATGCCGACCAGCCGGTTTTCCACGATGTCGATGATGCCGATGCCGTTGGCGCCGCCGATGGCGTTCAGCCCCTCGATGATCTTGCTGGCCTTCATTTTCTCGCCGTTCAGCGCCACGGGGGCGCCTGCTTCAAAGTCGATGGTCACATAGCTGGGCTTGTCCGGCGCCTGGAACGGGGAGACGCCCATCTCCAGAAAGCCGGGCTTGTCGTAGTCGGGCTCGTTGGCCGGGTCCTCCAGGTCCAGGCCCTCGTGGCTTAAGTGCCACAGGTTCTTGTCCTTGGAATAGTTGGTCTCGCGGCTGATCTTCAGCGGCACATTGTGGGCCTCGGCGTAGTCGATCTCCTCGTCCCGGCTCTTGATGTCCCACTCCCGCCAGGGGGCGATGATCTTCATGCCCGGGGCGAAGCGCTTGATGGCCAGCTCAAAACGCACCTGGTCGTTGCCCTTGCCGGTGGCGCCGTGGACGATGGCGTCCGCCCCCTCGGCCAGGGCGATCTCCGCCAGCTTCTTGCCGATGACCGGGCGGGCGAAGGCCGTGCCCAGCAGATAGGTCTCATAATTGGCGCCCATCTTCATGGCGGGGATGATGATGTCGTCCACCATCTCGTCCACCAGATCGGCCACGATCAGCTTGCTGGCGCCGGTCTTGAGGGCCTTTTCCTCCAGCCCGTCCAGCTCGTCGGCCTGGCCGACGTTGCCGGACACGGCAATGATCTCGGGGTTGTTGTAGTTCTCCTTCAGCCAGGGGATGATGATGGACGTATCCAGGCCGCCGGAATAGGCGAGCACGACTTTTTTGATGTCCTTTTTATTCATGGAACGATACCTCCGCAGCTTTTTATTCAAAGATGAGCACATTATAGGACGGCACTATGGAAAAGTCAAGAATAAATATTCACAAAACGCCGTTGCATCGCCGCAGATTCTTCATTATATTCACGAAAAAGCGAATAATATTCATACTATCCATGGAAAAATGCATATTGCGCCCCCGGACGGCGATGCTTGACATCCGCGGGGCATTTGTTATATTTGAAACAAGGAAACGGAGGCGAGGCAAATGGCAAAGGATACAGCGCGGCCAAGGGGCCGCGGCGGGCGCATTGCGCTGCTTGTCATCGCGGTGCTGTTGGTGCTTCTGTGCGCCGCGCCCTTTCTCTACAACTTTTTCACGCCCGCTTACTATGAGGACGTCGAAGCGCGGGCCCGGGGCTGGGAGGAGCTCTTTACCCTGTACCCCGGCGACGGCGCGCATCTGAAGTTCCACATGGACCAGGGGGGCGTGTACCGGCTGATCGCCGATCACGGGCTGGACGCCGTGGCGGAAGAGAGCGGCGGCCGCGTCCGGGTGGAAGAGATTGCCTATTCGCTGTCTCCGGAATCCGGGGCGCTGGAGGTCTTCGCCCGCGTGAAGCTGTTCGGCTTCCTGCCCGCCCCGCTCCGGATGACGGCGCAGCTGTCCTTCCCCGACAACGACACGCTTTTCATCCTCCCCCGGGAGGTCTGGTACGGCAATCACATTCGCATCGCCCCGGAAAAGCTGGCGAAGTGGACGGGGATCGACGCGCTTCGCGACGGTCTTTCCCTCCCGCTGGAGGAGTACACCCGGCCGCTGCAGGCCGAGGACGTGTACCTGGAGGGGATGGGCTTCACCATCGTCTCACCGCTGCTGACAAACGTGCTGGATGACGTGGCGGCGCAGAAGGAACCCACTGCACAGCTCTATTGGCTTTATTCCGGCGGGGACGCCGCGGGCGGCGCGCTGTTCGGCACGGGCCGGGCGGAGTTCCTGCGCGCTGCCGGGGCGAGCATGGACGCGCTGCGCGCTGCCCTGCGGGACGTGACGGCCTATGCAGGCGATGCCTGCCGCCGCGCGCTGACGGAGCGGCTTTCCACTCTGCCCTTTGACCTCACATCCGCCATGGCGGAATCCCCCGCGCTGCGCGAGGCGCAGGCGCGCTTTGTCGCGGATGCCCAGGCGTCTTACCGCGCGTCGCAGCGATCGCTTCGGGAGGCGTACTGGTACAAGAACGTGACGCTGACGAAAGCCTGCCTGCTCGGCACGGACGGCCTGCCGCTGGAACACGCTCTGCCGGAGGACTGGGAAGCGCGGGTGGTGCTGGCGTTCAACGAAAACTATGACGCCATCGTCAAGACCAGCGAGGGCAACCCCCGGCTGCAGGTGCCCATCCCCGGCCTGCCGCATCTCAGCGAGCTGCCCCGCGACAGCGCCGACGCGCTGCAGCGCCAGTACGGCGACGGGCCCTTTGACCTGACGCTGGCGCTGCGCCTGCCCTCCGGCGCCCCGGCCCTGGTGTTCCTCACCGCCGAGGACGATTTCGGCCTGGCCCTGCTCAGCGAGGCGCAGTTTGCCGAACTGCGGGAGAGCGAGGTGCTGCCCATCCGCAGCGCAGCCGAGCTCATCACCGCGCCCCGGGACACCTGGCTGCGCCTGCCCGGAGCGGGGGAGGAGGACCCGGACGGGTACTACATCGGCCTGAACTGAGCGCCGAAAAGTGACAAAAAAACGCCGCCGGAGGGGTGCAAAAGCCCTCCGGCGGCGTAGTTTTTTTCACTTCAGAGAAGCCAGATAGGCCTCCGGTCCCAGATCATACAGATCGTTGCCCTGGGGGTCGATGATGACGGTCAGGGGCAGGTTTTCCACCCGCAGGGCCCGGACGGCCTCGCAGCCCAGGTCCTCCCAGCAGACCAGCTCGGATTCCTTGATGCCCGCGGCCATCAGTGCCCCGGCGCCGCCGACGGCGCCCAGATACGCCCCGCCGCAGCGGACGATGGCCTCCTTCACGGCGGCGCTGCGCCGGCCCTTGCCGATCATCAGAAGCTGTCCCAGCTTCAGCAGCCGGGGGGAGAAGCTGTCCATGCGGCCGGAGGTGGTGGGGCCGGCGGAGCCGATCACCTCGCCATCCCGGGCCGGAGTGGGGCCGACATAGTAGATCGCGCTGCCTTCCAGCGGGAAAGGTGGGGCTTCGCCTGCGTCCAGCGCGGCACAGAGGCGGGCGTGGGCGGCGTCCCGGGCGGTGTAGACCGTGCCGGAGAGCAGCACAGCGTCCCCGGCCCGAAGCGCAGCAAGATCTTCCCGGGTGACCGGCGTTGTCAGATGATATTCCATGGCGCCCTCCTCACAGCTCCACGCTGGCCCGGCGGGTCACGTGACAGCTGATGTTCACGGCCACGGGCAGCCCCGCCACATGGGTGGGGGCGGTCTCGATGGCGAGGCCCAGCGCGGTGGTTTTTCCGCCGAAGCCCTGCGGCCCGATGCCCAGCGCGTTGATCTCCTCCAGCCACTGCCGCTCCAGCGCGGCATACCAGGGGTCGGGGTTGGGCTCATTCAGCGGGCGCAGAAGCGCGTGCTTTGCCAGGGCCGCCACCTTGTCGAAGGTGCCGCCGATGCCCACGCCCAGCACGATGGGCGGGCAGGGGTTCGGCCCGGCGGCGCGCACGGTGTCCAGCACAAACTGGCGCACGCCCTCCACCCCCTGAGCGGGAGTGAGCATCTGGAGGCGGCTCATGTTCTCGCTGCCGAAGCCCTTGGGCAGCACGGTCAGGCGGCAGACGTCCCCGGGCACCAGGTGCACGGTGAGCACGCCGGGGGTGTTGTCCCCGGTGTTGACCCGGCGCAGCGGGTCGGCGACCACGCTGCAGCGCAGATAGCCGTCCAGATACCCGGCGCGGATGCCGGAGTTCACAGCCTCCTCCAGCGCCCCGTCGATGTGGACATCCTGGCCCAGCTCCAGAAAGACGCAGGCCAGGCCTGTGTCCTGGCAGATGGGGATCTGCCGCTCATCTGCCAGGGCGAGATTCTCCTGCAAAAGCTGCAGGCTGCGCCGGGCCGTGGGCCAGGGCTCCGCCGCCGCGGCGGCGGAAAGGGCCTGCGCCACGTCCGGCGGCAGCGTGCGGTTGGCGCGGATGCAAAGCTGCGCCACCGCGTCCCGGATGGCGGATGCTGATATGGTTCTCATGGTTTTTTCAAAGGCGGGCAACGCCGCTGCGCCGCGCGGCCTCGGCCACGGCGGCGGCCACGGCCTTTGCCACGCGCGGGTCGAAGGCCTTGGGGATGATGTAGTCCGCGCCCAGCTCCTCCGCCGGGACCAGGTCGGCCAGGGCGTGGGCGGCGGCGATCTTCATCTCCTCGTTGATGTCCCTGGCCCGCACGTCAAAGGCGCCGCGGAACACGCCGGGGAAGGCCAGGACGTTGTTGATCTGGTTGGGGAAGTCGCTGCGGCCGGTGGCCACCACGGCGGCGCCGGCGGCCTTGGCCTCGTCCGGCATGATCTCCGGGGTGGGATTGGCGCAGGCGAAAACGATGGCGCCGGGGGCCATGGTCTTCACCATGTCGCCGGTCAGCACGCCGGGGGCGGACACGCCGATGAAGGCGTCCGCGCCGCGGATGACATCGGCAAGGGCGCCCTTGCGCTTTGCCGGGTTCGTGATCTTCGCCATCTCCTCCTTGACGGGGTTCATGCCCTCGCTCCGGCCGTCCCAGATGGCGCCGCGGCGGTCGCACAGCGTCACATCCACGAAGCCGGCGGACAGCAGCAATCGGCAGATGGAGATGGCCGCCGCGCCCGCGCCGGAGATGACCACGCGCATGGCTTCCTTCTGCTTGCCCACCACCTTCAGGGCGTTGGTCATGCCCGCGAGGGTGATGATGGCGGTGCCGTGCTGGTCGTCATGGAAGATGGGGATGTCGCAGCACTCCTTGAGCCTGCGCTCGATCTCAAAGCAGCGGGGGGCTGAGATGTCCTCCAGGTTGACGCCGCCGAAGGAGCCGGAGATGAGCTGGATGGTGCGGACGATCTCATCCACATCCTTGCTCTTGATGCAAAGAGGGAAGGCGTCCACCCCGCCGAAGGACTTGAACAGCACGCACTTGCCCTCCATGACGGGCATACCGGCCTCCGGGCCGATGTCGCCGAGGCCGAGGACGGCGGTGCCGTCGGTGACGACGAGGCAGAGGTTCCAGCGGCGGGTCAGCTCATAGGAGAGGTCCACGTTCTTCTGGATCTCCAGGCAGGGCTGGGCCACGCCGGGGGTGTAGGCCAGGGAGAGGTCCTCCGCCGTGTTGACGGGGACCGTGCTGATGACTTCGATCTTGCCCTTCTTCTTATAGTGCAGGGCCAGGCTCTCTTCCGCAATGGACATATTGAAATGACCTCCAAATCACTTGATTTCTGCCGAAAATCATAACAGCAAACACCGGGCTTGTCAATCGGACAGGCCCGGTGTTTTGGTCGGGTTTTTCTCCGCTTCAGCGGAACTCGCGGTAGATGCTGCGGATGGCCTCCTCCAGGTCGGCCTCGTCCACGCCCAGGATGATGTTCAGCTCACTGGAGCCCTGGTCGATCATGCGGATGTTGATGCCGGCGTCCGCCACGGTGCGGAAGATGCGGGCAGCCACGCCGCGGGCGGCCACCATGCCGTGGCCGACGACGGCGATGAGGGCCATGCCGTACTCCACGGAGAGGTATTCCGGGTGCAGCCGGGTGAGGATCTTCTCCATCACCTCGTCCTTCTTCTCGGCGAAGGCGGAGCTGGCGACGATGACGGACATGGTGTCGATGCCGGTGGGGCAGTGCTCAAAGGAGATGCCGCACTCGGCAAAGACCTCCAGCAGCTTTGCGCCGAAGCCGATCTCGCCGTTCATGGAGGACTTTTCAATGTTGATGCTGCAAAAGCCGCGCTTTCCGGCCACGCCGGTGACCGTGGGGATGCGCCGGTCCGTCGGCACGGCGCCGACGATCCAGGTGCCCTCATCCTCGGGGCGGTTGGTGTTGCGGATGTTGATGGGGATGTTCGCCTTGCGCACCGGGAACACCGCGTCCTCGTGCAGCACGCTGGCGCCCATATAGGCCAGCTCGCGCAGCTCGCGGTAGGTGATATACTCGATGGGCCGGGGGTCGGGGACGATGTGCGGGTCGGTGAAGAGCATGCCGGAGACGTCCGTCCAGTTCTCATAGACGTCGGCCTTCACGGCCCGGGCCACCAGCGAGCCGGTCACATCGCTGCCGCCGCGGGAGAAGGTGTAGACCACGCCGTCGGCGGTGGCGCCGTAAAAGCCGGGGATGACGGCGCGCTCCACGCCCTTCAGCGCCTCGCTTGCCAGGGCGTTGGTGGCGTCGTCATCAAAGGTGCCGTCCGACGCGAAGCGGATGAGCGTGGCCGCGTCGATGAATTCAAAGCCCAGATAGGCCGCCAGGATGCGGGAGTTGAGATACTCCCCGCGGCTGGCCTTATAGTCCGGCCGGGGCTCGGTGGACAGGTGGGCGGCGATGGCGTCCAGCTCTTTGTCCAGGGGGAAGTCGATGCCGAGGTCCTGAATGATGTCGGCAAAGCGCTGGCGGATCTGGTCCAGCACGCTGTGCCAGTCGCCGCCCCTGGACGCCGCGTCATAGCAGCGATAGAGCAGGTCGGTGACCTTGGTGTCGCCGCTGCTGCGCTTGCCGGGGGCGGAGGCCACCACGAAGCGGCGGCGCGCATCGGCGTGGATGATGTCCGCCACCTTGCGGAACTGCCGTGCGTCCGCCAGAGAGCTGCCGCCGAATTTGACTGTGATCGTTTCCATATCCTTTTCTTGTCCTTTGTTCCTGTATTTATTCGTCCAGCATGACGAGATCCGCCAGGCTCTCCCGGCGGACGGCGACGTAGCTTTCGCCGCCGCGCAGCATCACGATGGGCGGGCGGGGGATGCGGTTATAGTTGGAGGCCATGGAGTAGTTGTAAGCGCCCGTGGTGCACACCGCGGCGATGTCGCCCCGGCAGGTGCCCTCCGCCAGGCAGACGTCCGGCTGGATCACGTCGCCGCTTTCGCAGCATCGGCCCACCAGGTCGCAGCGCAGCGCGGCGGGCTCGGCCATCCTTCCGGCGGTATAGCAGGTGTACTTCGCGCCGTAGAGGGCGTAGCGGGGGTTATCCGACATGCCGCCGTCCACGGAGACATAGGTCTTGTAGCCGGGGATGCGCTTGACCGCGCCCACGGTATAAAGTGTCATGCCCGCGTCGGCGACGATGCTGCGGCCCGGCTCCATCAAAATGGCGGGCTCGGCGATCGAAAGGCGGGCGCAGGTCTGATGGATGTATTCCGCCACCTCGCCGATGCGCGCGCCGATGTCCACGCTGCCGTCGGCAGCCGTATAGGGCACGCCGTAGCCGCCGCCCAGATCCAGCTCCCGCGCCAGGAAGCCGTACTTTTTCTGCACCATGGCGACGAACTCCAGCATCACCGCCGCGGCGCGCTGGAACACGTCCTCGTCAAAAACCATGGAGCCGACGTGGCAGTGGAAGCCGGCCAGGTCGATGTGCTCCAGGGACAGGGCCAGGGCGGTGATGGCCTCGGCCTGCCCGGTCTCGATGGCGCTGCCGAACTTGCTGTCCACCCGCCCGGTGTCCACCGCGGCGTAGGTGTGGGGGTCGATGCCGGGGGTCAGGCGCAGCAGCAGCTTCTGGCGCGTGCCGCGCGCGGCAGCGGCAGCGTCGATGGCGCGCAGCTCCTCCTCCCCGTCCACCACGAAGCAGCCGACGCCGCAGTCCATGGCGTAGCGGATGTCCGCATCGGTCTTGTTGTTGGAGTGGAAATAGGCCAGGGCCATGTCAAAGCCGGCGCTGTGGGCGCTGTGGATCTCCCCGGGGGAGACCACGTCCACGCCCAGGCCCTCCTCCCCGGCGATGCGGTAGATCTGCCGGAAGGCGTTGGCCTTGCTGGCATACAGCACCCGGGAGCCGGGGCCGAAGCAGCGCTGAAAGGCCTGCGTGTAGATGCGCATGTTGTGCCGCAGACGGTCCTCGTCCATCAGATACAGGGGTGTACCGTAGCGCGCGGCCAGGGCGGTGGTGTCCTGTCCGGCGAAGCAGAGGCGGCCGGCGGCGTTCACAGAGATGTTGTCACAGATAAAATCGGGCATACACGCGTCCTCAGAGCATCTGCGCCCGAAGCTCCTCCGCGGAGAGGGGCGAGAGCGCGGCGGGGGGCAGGTCAAAGATGGTCTTGCAGCCGGTGTCGCCCCGGGCCTGCAGGCGGCAGACCGCGCGGGCCAGCGCGGTGAGCACCCCCGCGGTGAACTCCGGGTTGGAGTCCAGCTGCAGGCGGTATTCGATGGTGTGGCTGTGCTCGCCGTTCGCGCCGGTCCTGCCGGTGCGGATCACCATGCCGCCGTGGGGCAGATTGGCGTGGTCGCGGCGCATCTCCTCCGCCGTGATGAAGGTCACGGTGGTGTCATAGTCGGCAAAATAGTTGGGCATGGTCTTGAT
>SVKR01000047.1 GCA_015068365.1 Oscillospiraceae bacterium | reverse complement strand
TCTTTCGAGGACTTCCAGAAACAGCTTGCGGTATGGCAGCGTAAATACAACGATTTCCCCATGCGTCCTCTAAACTGGCGCTCTCCCAGGCAGCTACTCGCTTCTTTTCCTGTTGTGTAACACATCATTGACAAACCTACATTTTTTCAGTTTTTTCACGGATCAACGAAGTCGTCGTCCTCTTTTTTGCGGCGCGGGCCGCCCAGGTCGATGCGGCTCTCTCTGCCGCTGATAAGCCGGACGATGTTTTCCGCGTGCTTGATGACGATCAGAAGCGCGCACAGCGCCCCCAGGAAGATGCACAGCTTCTCATGGCCGAAGACCCAGAGATAGACCGGGCAGAGCGCCGCGCCCACGATGCTGCCCAGGGAGACATAGCGGGTGAACAGCAGCAAAATCAGGAAGGTCAGCAGGCAGCACAGCCCCACGCGCCAGTCCGCCATAAAGGCCATGGTGACGCCGCACAGCACGCCCTTGCCGCCCCGGAACTGATAGTAGGCGGGGAACATGTGGCCCAGGATCACGCAGAAGCCGGCAAAGAGGATGCCGACCTCGCGGGCGTCGTACTTGCTCATCAGCGCGCCGCCGATGAGCGTGGCCACGACGGTTTTCAGCACGTCGATGAGCACCAGCAGAATGATGCCGGGCGTGCCGAAGATGCGGTAATAATTGGTCAGCCCGGCGTTGCCGCTGCCGTAGCGGCGCACGTCCTTGTGAAAGACGAAGCGCCCGGCGATGATGGCGCCGTTGATGCTGCCCAGTACGTAGGCGATGATGGCGGTCAGGAACAGAAATAGTGTTCTCATGCTTCCTTATCCCCTTTCTGGCGAATGACCATGCGGATGGGTGTGCCCTCCAGGCCGAAGGTTGCGCGGATTTGGTTTTCCAGATAACGCTGGTAGGAAAAATGGAACAGCTCGCTGCTGTTGCAGAAGACCACAAAGTTGGGCGGCTTGATGCCGGTCTGCGTCATATAGTAGATTTTCAGGCGGCGGCCCTTGTCGCTGGGCGGCTGGACGCGGGCCTGGGCGTCGGCCAGGACGTCGTTGAGCATGCCGGTGGAGATGCGCATGGCCGACTGGTCATTGACGAAGTTGATGAGCTCGAAGATGCGCTGGACCCGCTGGCCGGTCAGGGCGGAGATGAACAGCACCGGGGCATAGGACATGAAGCTGAGGTCGCCCATGATGCGCTTGCGCATCTTTTCCATGGTGCCGGTCTCTTTTTCCACCAGGTCCCACTTGTTGACGATGACAATGCTGGCCTTGCCGGCTTCATGCGCCAGGCCGGCGATCTTGGTGTCCTGCTCGGTGACGCCCTCGCGCGCGTCGAGCAGGATGAGGCAGACGTCGGCCCGCTCGATGGCAAGCTGCGCCCGCATGACGGAAAACTTCTCGATGCGGTCGTCCACCTTGCTTTTCCGGCGGATGCCGGCGGTGTCGATGAAGACATATTTGCCGAACTCGTTGTCGATCTCCGTGTCCACCGCGTCGCGGGTGGTGCCCGCCACGTCGCTGACGATGACGCGCTGCTGCCCGGCGATCAGGTTGGTCAGAGAGGACTTGCCCACGTTGGGTTTGCCGATGATGGCCACATGGATGCGGTCGTCGTCCTCCGACTCGTCCTGCTCCGGCGGAAAATACTTCAGGCACTCGTCCAGCATGTCGCCGGTGCCGTGGCCGTGGACGGCGGAGACGGGGATCGGGTCGCCCAGGCCGAGGGAATAGAACTCATAAAACAGCGGGTCGATCCGGGACGGGTTGTCCATTTTGTTGACCACCAGCACCACGGGCTTTTTTGAGCGCAGCAGCAGGTTGGCCACGTCCTTGTCCGCGGCGGTGACGCCGGTGCCGATCTCCGTGACCAGCACGATCACGTCTGCGGCGTTGATGGCGATGTTGGCCTGCTCCCGCATGAACAGCAGTATCTCGTTGTCCGTGCTGGGCTCGATGCCGCCGGTGTCCACGATGTCGAATTTTCTGCCGCTCCACTCAGCGGTGGCGTAAAGCCGGTCGCGGGTGACGCCCGGTGTGTCCTCCACGATGCTGAGTCTCTGGCCCGCGAGGCGGTTGAACAGCAGGCTTTTGCCCACGTTGGGCCGTCCCACGATGGCAACAAGCGGTCTTGCCATGGGGCATCCCCCCTTTCTACGGATATGCTCCGTTAATTGTACTTATTATACTCCGTCTCCTCCGCCTGGGGCAGCGGGGCCGGGATCGGCGGCAAGCTGCCGAACATAGCGTCGCACAAAGCGCCGCCGTCGCACGCCACGGGGTAGATGGGCACGCCCAGGGCCTCCGCCGCGGCAGAGAGCGGAACGCTGTCCAGGAAGTCGGCCTCCTCCCGCCGCAGCATGTCGGCGGAGATGAGCAGCCGCTCCCCCAGATCCCGGCCGCGCAGCTGGGCGATGAGGTCGCCGCCCGTGACAAGTCCGGCCACGGTGACGCTGCGGCCAAAGAAGTCGTTGCGGACAGTATATACCCTTCCGTTCAGTTTATCATACTTTTTCTTCGCAGAAAAGAGGAGTTTTTCGATCATCGGCGCGGCGGCCGCCCCGGTGGCGATGGAGAAGGGCCTGCCGTCCGGCGCGTCGGCGCATTGCAGGGCAAGAGTGAACTCCGCCTCCAGCAGCCGCAGCATCCCCACGCCGTTTTCCAGCTGTACATGGGCCTCGTAAAATTCGTCCGGCGGCAGGGGCAGGCCCGCAAGAAGATAGAGCTCGTCCGAGCAGAAGACCAGCCGCGTCCCCAATTCTTCCACACACTTGTTTCCGAATTGCGTCACGCGCTCCACGGTCTCCGCCGCGCGCTGCGGCGTAAAGGGCGTCAGCTCCGGCAGGCCGGCGCGGTGGTCGGTCAGCCCCACCGGCACCACCGACACGCTGCGCACCGCCGGGTGCAGCGCTTTCAGGTCCTCCATCGTCCGCTCCAGCGCCGCGCCGTCATTGAGGCCGGGGCAGCAGACGATCTGGCAGTTCATGGTGATGCCCGCCGCGGCAAAGCGGCGCATGATGTCCAGCGCCTCCCCCGCGCGCGGATTGCCCAGCAAATGCGTGCGCAGGGCCGGGTCGGTGGCGTGGACGGAGATGTTCACCGGGGACACGCGCAGGTCGATGATGCGCCGGATCTCCCGCTCCGTCAGGTTGGTCAGGGTGATGTAGCAGCCCATGAGAAAGCTCAAGCGCGCGTCGTCGTCCTTGAAATAGATGCTTTTCCGCATCCCCGGCGGGTTCTGGTCGATGAAGCAGAAGACGCAGCGGTTGGCGCAGCTTCTGGGGCGGTCCATCAGATAGGTCGCAAAGTCCAGGCCCAGGTCCTGCCCCTCCGCTTTGCGCAGGCGCACCAGGCGCAGCTTGTCCTCCGGCGTTTTCAGCTCCAGCAGCAGATCGCGGTCATAGGAATAAAACTTGTAGTCCAGCACATCCCGGATGAGCTTTCCGTTGATGGAGAGCAGGCGCTCGCCCGGGTGGACGCGGCCGGCCAGGGGGCTTTCGGCGTCCACATGCTTTATCACGTTTTGGGGCATGGCCAAAGCCCTCCTTTCCGCAGGAAAATTGAAAAAGCGGAGGCCGGGCGGCCTCCGCATTTTCTGCCTGTATTACTTCTTGTCCGCCTCGATCTTCAGCACCTGACGGCCATTGTACATGCCGCAGGCCTTGCAGACACGGTGGGGCAGATGATAGGCTCCGCAGTTGGGGCAGGCCACGATGCTGGGGGTCTCCAGCTTCCAGACGTTGCTGCGGCGCTTGTCGCGTCTTGCCTTGGATACTTTTCTCTTCGGAACAGCCATGTTGATTTACCTCCTACGCTTCTGACAGCAATTATAGTTTCATTGTTCGTCTCCGCCGTCCAGCAGCTGCGCCAGAGCGGCCAGCCGGGGGTCGACGGGCGCGGCGCAGCCGCAGGGGCCGTCATTCAGGTTCTTCCCGCATTGGGGACACAGGCCCTTGCAATCGTCCCGGCAGAGACATTTCGATTCCGTATTCAGGATAAACAGGGTCTCCGCGACGGCGCTGACGTCGATGCCGTCCCCTTCGATGGGAAACACGTCGGGGCTGGCCTCATCGGACACGTCGGCGGCGAGAGGCGCATCCAGCGGAAGGATCTTTTCCCGGTCAAAGGCCGTTCCACAGCGGTCACAGACACAGATCATTTCCGCGCGCAGCTCGCCCCGCAGATTGAGAAGCCCCGCGGTATTAACCACTTCACCGCGCGCTTCCGGGGGGCGCTTGAATCCCGCGATGGCGCCGATGCGCAGCTGCTCCGGGTCGAGTGTCACCGCAAAGGGCGCGCTGGCACCGGGGGATTCAATGATTTTTCGCAAATCAAGCCACATAGATTTGTTTCCTCTCCAACGCATGGAAAATCAGCGACTTCCCATGCAGTCGCCTAAGTATTATAAGAGAAGCGCCCCGGCTTGTCAATACAAAAATCGTTGACAAAGCGGCTTTTTTCCCCGATAATCGGTATGCAGAGGTCATCCGGGAGGAGGGGTCAGCGTGCGAGAATTGCAAATCCGGGAAAACGACGCCAACCAGCGCCTGGACCGCTTTGTGGGAAAGGCCGTGCCGCTGCTGCCGGATTCCCTGCTGCAAAAGTACATCCGCTTAAAGCGTATCAAACTCAACGGCAAGGGCGCGAAGCGCGACACGCGCCTTTCCGCCGGCGACACGGTGCAGCTTTACATCAACGACGAGTTTTTTGAGCCGCCCCGCGAGGACAACGCCTACCTCAAGGTGGGCGCGCCGAAGCTGGACATCGTCTATGAGGACGAAAACCTGCTTCTGGTGGACAAAAAGCCCGGCGTGCTGTGCCACAGCGCCGGGAAATGGGACTACAACACCCTCATCGCCAACATCCAGGCCCGGGCCTATCAGTCCGGGGAGTGGCGCCCCCGCGAGGAGCACAGCTTCGCCCCCGCGCTTTGCAACCGCATCGACCGCAACACCGGCGGCATCGTCATCGCCGCCAAAAACGCCGATGCCCTGCGCATCCTGAACGACAAGATCCGCGACCGGGAGATCGACAAGCGCTATCTCTGCGTCGTCCGTGGCCGGCCCAGGCCGCCGGAGGGACGGCTGGAGGGCTATCTGTTCAAGGACGCCAAGCGCAACCAGGTCTACGTCCGCGAAACGCCGGAGCCCGGCGCGAAAAGCGCCGTCACCAGCTACCGGCTGCTGCGCTCCGGCGGCGGGCTTTCCCTGGTGGAATGCCGGCTGCTCACCGGGCGCACGCACCAGATCCGCGCTCAGATGGCCCACGCCGGCTGGCCGCTGCTGGGAGACGGAAAATACGGCAGCGAGCGGGAGAACCGCCGCTTCGGCGAGACGGAGGGCCAGGCCCTCTACTCCTACCGCCTGCGCTTTGACTTCCCCACCGACGCCGGGGCGCTGGACTATCTCCGCGGACGGGAATTCACCGTTTCGCACATCGACTTTGTGGAAAAATACTTCCCCGACTATACGCTCTGAACGATTATGGCCACCCCTCACGGGGCGGCCACATTTTTTACATATACTGATCTCTCGCGGACAGGCGCTTCACGATGCGCAGCGCCGTGAGGAACATGGCAACGATGAAGGCCAGGAACACCAGCACGAACACCTCCGACTCCA
The DNA here is from genome assembly GCA_015068365.1 of Oscillospiraceae bacterium. Lineage (GTDB taxonomy): Bacteria > Bacillota > Clostridia > Oscillospirales > Oscillospiraceae > SVKR01. The sequence goes on along the minus strand of SVKR01000047.1, from coordinate 4,876 downwards.
GCGACGCGATGAAGTCATAGCAGCCGTGCAGCAGCGCCGGGATGCAAACGCAAAGCCGCCGGGCGCGGCGGGAGCGGTCCACTTCGCCGTAGAGGTCATAGCGCTTGGCGATGCCGTACCACACGCCCATGAAAACGCCGAAGCAGGCGTGGCCGGGCACGGCGGTCAGCGCGCGGGCGACGGCGGTCTGTATGCCGAACATCAGCACATAGCCGATGTTCTCCCACAGCGCAAAGCCCAGGGCGACGAACACGGCGTACACCATGCCGTCGTACTGGCAGTTGAATTCCGGGTTCCGCCATGTGCGCCAGCGCAGCACAGCGTATTTGAAGCCTTCCTCCGCCGGGCCGACCACCAGGAAGAAAAAGAGCGCGTTGTAGCCAAGGCTCCCCTCCTCCAGAAACGATGTGAGGATACGGTCGCCCAGCTGCTCGGCGGCGCCGGCCAGCGCCGTGGAGATCATGCCCAGCAGCACCAGGGAGATCACCAGCCAGGCCGGTTCCCGCTCCACCCGGTCGGATTTATAGACCTTCACCATGAGAAATGCCGCGGGCAGCACCGCGGCCAGGATCAAAAGCATAGCTTCCACCCGCCTTCCGTTCTATCTGAAAAGGATGCCCAAAATGCCATGACAATACCCCTGCCGGCCAAAGCGGTCGGCAGGGGCAGCGAAAATCCGGATAATCAGAGTTTGCCGATGCTCTGCACGCATTTTGTGCAGATCTGCTTCCCGTGATACTCCTTCAGGTCCTTGGAACCGCCGCAGAAAATGCAGTTCGGCTCATACTTCTTCAGGATAATCGTGTCATCCTGCGCGCTGATCTCCACGCGGTCATGCTCAGCCAGATCAAAGCTGCGCCGCATTTCGATCGGCAGCACGATTCTCCCCAGGTCATCCAGGCGGCGAACGATACCCTTTGTTTTCATTGCTGGTTCTAACCTCCATTCATTCCCACAACGACGCCGGATACACTCCGGCCTGCTTCAAGGCTGCAACGGCTTCCTTGACCGACTGCAGATCCTCACGATAGGTGACGCCGTGCCATACCTCACCGCACTCCAGTACGCGCACGGTTGCGAGCCCCGCCTGCAGCAGCGTGTTCGCCACCACGGGCAGATAGTATTCACAAGTGCGTCCGTCCTTGCCCAGCCGCTCGTCCAGAAAGGCGGGGAAACGGGCCCACAGCTCGTCCAGCATCGCGGGGGAGAACCCCCAGAAATTCATGCTCACGGTCTCATCTCCGGTCAGGGGGTATTCCCTGCCGTCCTCGATGTAGGCCGCGGCATCGCCGCGTTTTTCGATCTTCACGCGCTCTTCCACATCGCGCAGCATGCCGTTTTCCACGGTGCAGATGCCGCGGGCCACGGCGCCGTTTTCGGTGACGGTGTTGCGCAGGCGATAGCCCACCATGGCATGTTCATTCCGCGCGTGGTCCCCGGCCAGGAAGGCATAGATCGTCCGGAACGCGCCCGCGCCGTAAAAATCGTCGGCGTTGATGACGGCAAAGGGCCCGTCCACCACGCCGCGGCAGCAGGCGACCGCGTGGCCCGTGCCCCAGGGCTTGCTGCGCCCTTCCGGCACCTGATAGCCCGCCGGGAGACGGTCCAGCTCCTGGAACACGTAGGAGACGTCAAAAAAGCGCTCCATCCGCTGGCCGATGGTCTCGCGGAACTGCTGCTCGATGGCTTTTTTGATGATGAAGACCACCCGCTGAAAGCCGGCGCGGCGGGCGTCAAACATGGAAAAATCAATAATAGGGTGGCCCTGCTCGTCCACAGGCATGAGCTGCTTCAGTCCGCCGAAGCGGCTGCCCATGCCGGCGGCCATGACCACCAGTGTCGGCTGCTGCATTTTGCCCTCCAAATACAGAAAATGGAGTTTTCGTGCAATTCTATCACGCAATGGAAAAAAATGCAACAATCATCCCGTGGAATAGTGCAAAAAAATAAACACTTGTCCTATATTTGCCTGCTCATCTCCCGCCGCAGGCGCAGGATGATGCGCTTTTCCAGGCGGCTGATGTAGCTTTGGGAAATGCCCAGCAGGTCGGCCACCTGCTTTTGCGTCAGCTCCCGGCGGCCGCGCAGGCCGAAGCGCAGGGAGATGATGCGCTTTTCCCGCTCGTCCAGACGGTCGACGGCGTCCAGCAGCATCTGCCGCTCCACATCGTCCTCCAGGGTGCGGGAGACCTCGTCGGCGTCGGTGCCCAGCACGTCGGAGAGCAGCAGCTCGTTGCCGTCCCAGTCGGTGTTCAGCGGTTCGTCCAGGCTGATGACGCTGCGGGCGGTGCTGAGCTTGCGCAGGTACATGAGGATCTCGTTTTCGATGCAGCGCGAGGCGTAGGTGGCCAGCTTGATGTTTTTGTCGGCGCGGAAGGTGGAGATGGCCTTGATGAGGCCGATGGTGCCGATGCTGCACAGGTCCTCCAGCCCCACGCCGGTGTTCTCAAAGCGGCGTGCGATGTAGACCACCAGGCGCAGATTATGCTCGATGAGCGCGCTGCGCCCCTCCGGCCGCCCTTCGGCCAGGGCGTCCAGCGCCGCGCGCTCCTCCTCCGGCGAAAGCGGCGGCGGCAGGTTCTCGCTGCCGCCCACATAGTGCACCTCCGGCGGCAGCGTACAGCGCAAAAGCGCGGCGTAAATGCGCGCATACAGGCGCAGCAAGGTGTTGTTCATGCCAAAAGCCTCCCTCAAGATTTGATGATCGCCCCATAGCGCCCCTCCGGCGAGAGCCGGTTGGGGCTGACGGCCACCAGCAGGTCCCGCCGGGCCGTACCGTCGATCTCGATGCGCTCCGGGCGGAAGCACAGCAGCAGCGCCCGTCCCTGCGCCACGCAGGAGCAGGGCAGCAGGCGCAGCCCCCGTCCTTCGGCCCCGTCGATGCGCGCCAGCGCCTCCGGCGCGTCCAGGCGCAGCAGCTCCGGCGCTTCAAACAGCGGCGAAAGCGCCTCCCAGTCCGCCACCAGGACGCTGTCCCCGGTCAGCGGGTCGATCAGCGCGTTGCCGCTGTCCTCCAGGGCCGGAAACTGCGCCTGGCGGCCCTGCCGGGTCAGGCTGACGGAGTGCATACGCTCCCCCTGCCGGGCGCCGATGCGGCGGAACACGAGGCTCACCAGGCCGTAGCACACGGCGAAGGACAGCAGCAGCACCCGGGCGGAGACGGCGCCGGCCGGCCCGGCCGGCTCTGCGCGCAGATTCGCCGAAAAGCGCACCGCGCCGCCGAAGGCCGCCGCCACCGCGTAGAAGGCGCACAGCACGCGCAGGGTGCGCCGCTGCGGCCCGAAGGCGATGAGCACCATCGTCGCCCCCACGGCCAGCTTCACGGTCCACAGTCCCCAGAAGCCGGGATACACCGCGGCCAGGAGCGCGTAGGCCCCGCCCAGCAGCGCCCCCAGCGCCATGCGCACGCGCCGCAGCGGCGCGGCGCACAGCTTCCCCGCGCTTAAAAGCAGCACATAGTCCACGGCAATGTTCAGCAGCACCAGCGTGTCGGCATAGATGATCTTCATGGCATGAGCATACCCCGCGCCCGATGCGAAGTCCGTCAAAGGTGGCCTTAGACAGAAAGAAAGGGCGTGCCGCAAAATGCGGCACGCCCTTGCGTGAAAGCTGTGGAATTGCTGTGTACGCTTACTTCAGCAGCGCGCCCTCGGGCAGGCTGTCGGCCCGGAAGAGCAGGGTGCGGGCGTACCACTGATCCTTGTTCTTGCTGTAGGCCGCGCAGGCGACGCCCTGGTCCAGCGCCTCGATGGCGATGGTGTAGGTCAGGCCGGCGTCGGTCTCGGTGCCGCGGAGAAACTCGCTGTCAGCGGCAGCGGCGATCTTGTCCGTGGAGCCCATGAAGAACCAGGTGTAGGTCTTGGTGGTGGTGAAGGTGACAGTCATCTTGCCGTCCTTCACAGTGAGCTTGGGATCCGCCACGCGGAACATGGAGGAGCTGGACTTGGCCTTGATGTCATAGGTGCCCTCGGCGATCATGTCGGCGGTGACGGGGGTCATGCCCTCTTCCTCGACTTCCTTGACGGTGGTCATGGCGGTGGCATCGGCGATGTCACGGGTGGGCATCTCGGCGGTCTCGGCGGGGGCGTCGGCCAGCACGGCCTTGGCGTGGGCGACCAGCAGATCCTGGATCTCGGTGAACTCACCCAGGCCCTTCAGAACCACGGTGGGCTCGATGCCGGCGGCCTTGAACAGGCTGTACCAGCTCTCGGGATCGTCAGGATCGGCCATGTCGTTGTTGGCGTGGTCGCCCGCGACGATCATCAGGGGCTCCAGATAGACTCTGGTGTAGCCGGCGGCCTTGACGGCGTCCACGACCTCCTGCAGGGACGGCTCGGCCTCGACGGTGCCGATGAAGTAATCGTTAAAGCCCTTCTCCTTAAGCTTCGCCTGCAGGTCGGCGTAGACGTGGTTGGAATCGGCCTCGGTGCCGTGGCCCATGAAGCAGACGGCGGTCTTGGCGTCGGGATACTGGAGATACTGGGCCGTTGCCTTAGTGATGGCCTCGATGACGACGTCGTAGTCCTCGTCTGCCGTCAGGATCGGGTCGCCGAGCACGACGGTCTCAAACTTGTCCTTATACTTCTCCAGCTCGTCCTTGATGTCGGTGTACTCAAAGCCGTTCATCAGGTGAGTGGGCTGGACCAGCAGATTTTTGACGCCGTTGGCGACGGCGCGGTCCAGGGCCTCGGTGAGGTCGTCGATCTTAACGTCGTCACGCTTATAGATGTGATCGATGACGATATTCGCGGTGAAGGCACGGCGCACGTCATAGCCGGGGAAGGCCTTCTCCATGGCGCTCTCGATGGCGCCGATGGTTCTCCAACGGCTGTTGTTGAAGCTGGTGCCGAAGGAGAGGACCAGCACCTCGGTCTCG
>SVKR01000046.1 GCA_015068365.1 Oscillospiraceae bacterium | reverse complement strand
GTGGATGCACAGCCCGAAGCTGATCCTCATGGATGAGCCCTTCGTGGGCCTGGACCCCAAGGCTGCGCATCTGCTCAAGGAGATGATGCGCGCCCACTGCGACGACGGCGGCGCCATCTTCTTCTCCACCCACGTGCTGGAGGTGGCGGAAAAGCTGTGCGACAAGGTGGCCATCATCAAGCAGGGCCGCCTCATCAAGGCCGGCACCATGGAGGAGGTCAAGGGCGACGACAGCCTGGAAGAGGTCTTCCTGGAACTGGAGGCGGAGTGAGCCATGCTGAAGGTTCTGGTCAAAAAACAGCTCTCCGAGGTCTTTCGCTCCTATTTTTACGACGCAAAAAAGAACAAGATGCGCTCCAAGGGGGCGATTGCCGCCTGGTTCGTGTTTTTCGCCGTCGTCATGGTGGGCGTGCTGGGCGGCATGTTCACCGCGATGTCCCTCAGCCTCTGCGTGCCGCTGCACGCGGCGGGCATGGGCTGGCTTTACTATCTGCTGATGAGCCTGATCGCCGTGATGCTGGGCGCCTTCGGCAGCGTGTTCAACACCTATTCCGGCCTGTACCTGGCCAAGGACAATGACCTGCTGCTGTCCATGCCCATTCCGGTGCGCACCATCGTGGCGGCAAGGCTGGTGAATGTCTATCTGCTGGGCGCGCTTTACAGCGTCGTGGTGATCCTGCCCGCCGTCATCGTCGGGTGGGTGACCGTGCCGCTCACCGCCGGGCGCATCGTCTGCGGATTCCTGCTGCTGCTCATCGTCACAGGCATCGTGCTGCTGCTCTCCTGCCTGCTGGGCTGGGTGGTGGCGAAGATCAGCCGCAGGCTGAAAAACAAGAGCTACATCACCGTACTCATCTCGCTGGTCTGCATCGGGCTTTATTACTTCATCTATTTCAAGGCCCGGGACCTCATCGCCGTGCTGGTGCGCAATGCCGCGGAGTACGGCGCGCGCATCCGGGGCGCGGCCGGTGTGCTGTACTTTTTCGGCAGCATCGGCGAGGGGAACTGGCTGGCCGCCGCGGCGTTCCTGGCGGTGATGATCGCGCTTCTCGCGGCGCTGTGGCGGCTGCTGGCCCGCAGCTTTCTGGGCATCGCCGCCGGCGGCGGCGAAGGGGTCAAGGTGCGCTATGTAGAAAAACGTGCCAAGGCGAAGCGGCCCTATGCCGCCCTGCTGGGCAAGGAGCTGCGCCGCTTCACCGCAAGCCCGGGGTACATGCTCAACTGCGGCTTGGGATTGCTGATGCTCCCGGCGGCGGGGGTGGCGCTGATTTTGCGCGGGCGCATGCTCTGCGACGCCATCGACTCCGTGCTCTCCGGGCGGCCGGGCAGCGCGGCGGTCATCGTGTGCACGGTGCTGTGCCTCGTTGCCTGTATGAACGACATGGCGGCTCCTGCCGTCTCGCTGGAAGGGCGCAGCCTCTGGATCCCCCAGTCGCTGCCCGTCCTGCCCAAAACCGTGCTGCGCGCCAAGGCAGGGATGCAGCTTGTGCTGACCCTGCCGGCGGCGTTCATCGCCGCAATCGGCGGCGCCATCGCCGTCCCGGCGCCGGCGAGTGTGCGCATCGCGCTTTTCTTCGCCGTGCTGCTGTTCACGGTCTTCCTGGCCCTGGTCAACGCGGCCATCGGCGTGAAGATGCCGGTGCTGAACTGGACGAACGAGCTGTCGCCCATCAAGCAGAGCGGCGCGGTGATGCTGGCCATGCTGGGCGGCTGGGCGCTGTGCGCGGTGCTGGGCGGGGTGTATCTGCTCATCGGCTACCGGCTGGGCGCGGCGGCGTATCTGCTGCTCTGGTGCGTGCTGTGCGCGGCGGTGTCGCTTCTTCTTCTGCGCTGGCTGGACAAAAAGGGCGCGAAGATCTTTGCCGCGCTCTGATAAATTTCCCCCCATACTGCATCCTTTCGGACGGTATGTATCTATTGATTCTATCAGATAAAACTCTGTGAGGACAAGAACTCTTTGCACGCCGGAGAGGCCTTGCATTTTCGCTTCGGCGTTGGTATATTGTAGACAAATCAACCGGAAAGGGGAGCGCCATCCATGGACGAGCGTTTAGAGCGCAACAAGCGCTTTGTCGCGGAGTTTTATGACATCATTATCAACCAGAAGGACTATGAAAAGGCCAAGGCCTACATGGGCCCCAACTATCGGCAGCACAACCCCCTCGTGAAGGACAATCCCGAGGGACTGCATGAGTTCATCGACTTTCTGCGCACCAACGCGCCCCAGGCCCACAGCGACATCATCCGCTGCTTCGCCGAGGGGGACTATGTGATCCTGCACGTCCACTCCATCCGCCAGCCGGGCACCCGGGGCCGCGCCATCATCGAGATCTTCCGCCTGGAAAACGGCCTCATCGACGAGCACTGGGACGTCATCCAGGAAATCCCGGCGGACTCCGCCAACCCCAACGGCATGTTCTGATCCGCAAAAAAGCTGACCCCCGCAGGCGCAAAGGCTGCGGGGGTCAGTCGTCTGTCAGCTTACTTGTCCTCTTCCGGCAGGATCATCTCACAGGCCATGCGCACGGCGGAGGCCACCACCGTGGCGCACTTTTCCGTGTGGCCAGGCATGGCGAGGAAGGCCGTGTGGTCGGCGTCGTCCGCCAGGTTGTACTCCTTTCCGAAAAGCTGGGCGTGGATCTTCGGGCACAGCACCGTGCCCCAGCGGGCCAGGAAGCGGTCCCGGTACTCCATGAACTTGTCCATGCCCCGCTTCTGGTGCGCGGGGTCGGCCAGCTCCTCGGCGATGGTGGAGTTATACTTCAGCCCCACCGCCATCAGTCCGGCGCAGTAGGCCCCGCAGGAGCCGCTGGCCGAGCCGGTGCCGCCCGCCAGGGACAGGCAGGCCGTCACCATCTCTTCGGGGATCATGTCGGGAAAGGCGGCGCGCAGCCCCGCCATGGCGCTGCGGGCGCAGATGTCGTCCCGCAAAATGGCCTCTACTCCGGCGGCCTCGGCCTTTTCGATCCGTTCTTCCCGTGTCATTTCTTCGCCTTCCTCTCCAGGCCGTGGCCCTTCCAGTCCTGGCCCTGCTCCATGCCCCACTCGGCAAACACTTCGTTGTAGAAGGGGGGACGGGGGAAGTCGAAGTTCATCTCCGCGTGCATATCGCGGTAGGCCATATGCCAGGTGTCCAGGAAATCCAGACCCTCCAGCAGGTCGTCCAGCTTTTCCATCGGCACGGCCATGATGAGCTCGTTTTTGTCGGTCAGCGCCCGCTCCTGGTCGCCGGGGTCGGGGATGGCCACGGTGTAGTCCTTGGTGATCATGGCCGCCACCAGCGTATGGACGCAGGAATCCACCGGGTCAAGGTGCACGTCCAGCAGCTTGCCGGTCTTGTACTTGATGGCGGAGAGCAGCGAGCGGAGCTGGAAATTGTTGTCGCAGTTCACCAGGAACACGTGGGGGATGAACTCCGCCTCCGTGGCGGGGGCGAGCAGCACGCCCTTGTATTTGCCCTGGGGCAGCCGGGGGAACGCGGCAAAAAAGCGGTCCGCCTGCGCCGGGTCCTGGATGCCGAGCAGCCGGCTTATTTTGGTGAAGCTTTCCGTGCCGGGGGAGCAATCGCCGTAGCCCAGGCCAACCACCGGGGCCCAGCACCACTCAGAGGTGCGGTCGGTGTACAGCGTCCTGCCCTGGCGCTTGGTCAGCGCAAAGGCCTGGCAGAGGGAGAGATGGCCATAGGCGTCCCGGGCGTGCTGCACGCCCTCCGGCACCTCCGTCGCCGGATCCTCGATCAGCCGGACGGCCTGGATGTTCAGCTTCAGATCCAGAAATTCCTTCAGCCGCTGTGCAGCCTCGTTGTATTTTGTCATTTCTTGCGCCTCCTTCGGCATTTTTGCCTGTTTTTACTATACACGCGCCGGATGGAAAATTCAAGCCAAAAGCGCGGCGCTCCCGGCAGGTGAGATACGTAACCCCCCTGCGCCAAGTGCGGCGCAGGGGGGTCGGTATCCTGTTATGCTTTGGACTGCGGGGCGGATGCCCCGTCAGCGACTGCGAGCCGGGCCACGGTTGCGCCCATGGCGCTGTAAGCGCGGTAGCGGTCGGTGCAGAGCTTGTACGCGCGAAAGGTGTCCTGCGCCCGCTTCGCGTCGCCGTAGACCTTCCAGCAGCCGACGCATTTGCAGTTGCGCCCGCCGTGCTCAATGAAGCCGCGCACATCCTCCGGGGGATAGCTGAGGAACAGCCCGATCTCGTGCGGAAAGTCCTCAAAGCGCTCCAGACGCTGTATCAGCTCCGCCAGAGCGCGGCTTTGCCGCAGGTCCGCGTAGCCCTCCTGTTCCAGCAGTGTTGCGGCGTCCTCCGCCGCCAGATCGCGCGAGAGCCTTGCCGGGCGGTAGAGATACAGCAGCGCGCGCCCGGCTCTGTGCCGCAGTGGGATCAGACATAGCCCCTTGCCGCGCAATAGCCGGTTCATCGCCCGAATCTCCCGCAGCAGCACCGGCCAGGAGGAATACGCGCAGGGGAACAGGCTGCCGGTCTTCAGTCCCGCCAATGTGGGCGCGGTGTGGGC
>SVKR01000045.1 GCA_015068365.1 Oscillospiraceae bacterium | reverse complement strand
CTCCAACTATTCCACCACGGCGGACATCTACGCCCACCTGAGCCCCAACGCGCTGGACGCCTCCGGCGCCACGATGCAGAGCCTGCTGGCCCCCAAGGCCGCAGAGACCGGAGAGGAGGTGGTGTCGGTTTGAGAGTTGAAAAAAGCACCTGAGCGCGATGCGCTCAGGTGCGTGGCGGAGGGCGTGGGATTCGAACCCACGTGCCGGCTCATCACCGACAACTCGATTTCGAGTCGAGCTCGTTATGACCACTTCGATAGCCCTCCGTATTCAGTTTTGACCCTTCGGAACCGCCTTAATTTCGAGGGGTAAAAAACTCAAATGAATGAAGAAATTGCGAAAGAACCTGCTCTGAAAATCGCGGAAAGCCCTGCAAATCAAGGAAATCGCCGAAATTTACAGACGGCAAAAATCAGACCTTTCGAGCCGGGTCCGATCAAAGTGCCTCTATGCCGCTCCAAAAAAACGCGGCGCGCAGGCCAAAGCGCTTTGCTATATTACCACACCCCATCGGGATTTGCAAGACAAAATCCCGCGATGCGGGCATGGCGCGGATTTCCACTTGACGGGAAAGCGCAATAACGGTAAAATAATTTGATATGTTACGGACAGGAGGGCGCGAATATGGAGCAGCTGCACCTTGACACCGGCGCGCTTTCCCACGCCTATCTCCTCATCGCCGAGCCGGAGGCGGGCTATGCCGCGGCGCAGGCGCTGGCCCGGGCCATGGTCTGCTCCGCGCCGGAGGGGCAGGCGCGCCCCTGCGGCCGCTGCCGCGACTGCCGGAAGGCCGAAAAGGGCATCCACCCGGACATCCTCACGGTGGAGCGCCTGACGGACGACAAGGGCAAGCCCCGCCGGGAGATCTACGTGGAGCAGATCCGCGACATCGTGGCCGACGCCGTGGTCGTGCCCAACGAGGCGGAGCGGAAGGTCTACATCATCCGCTTTGCCGACAGCATGAATGCCGCCGCGCAGAATGCGCTGCTGAAAATCCTGGAGGAGCCGCCCCGGTTTGTCTCCTTCATCCTGGTGGCCGCCTCCCCCGCCGCGCTGCTGGAAACCGTGCGCTCCCGCTGCGTGACACTGCACCGGAACGGCGAGGACGCCGCCCCCACGCCCCAGGCCCGGGAACTGGCCGAACAGTATCTCTCCTTCGCCGCGTCGGGCGCCGGCATCTCGCTTCTCAGCTTCGCGAACGAAAACGCGGACCTCAGCGCCGCTGAGATGACGGAGTTCGTCGCCGCGGTGCGCGCACTGCTCACGGACATGCTCTGCGCCCGCCTGCCGGACATGCGCATGTCCGGCGCGGACATGCTGCGTCTGGCGGCGCTGATGGACAAGGCGGAGACCTATCTCCGCTTCAACGTCAGCACCAGGCACGTTCTGGGGCTTCTTGCGGTGGATACCATCCCGCTCCCGGAGTCGGATTCTATGTGAAATAAACTTATTGTCGGACCAATACGAAAGGTAATTTACAATGCAGGTAGTCAGTATCAAATTCAAAGGTCGCGGTAAGACCTATTTCTTTGACCCCAACGGTCTTGAGGTGCCGGAGGGCGCCCAGGTCGTTGTGGAGACCAGCAAGGGCCTGGAGCTTGCCGTGTGCGTCCAGGGCAACCACGAGGTGACGGATGAGCGCATCGTGCCGCCGCTGCGCCCTGTGGCCCGCATCGCCACGGCGGACGATCTCCGCATCGCCGAGCTGTGCAAGGCCCGCGAAAAAGAGGCCTTTGCCATTGCCGAGGAGAAGATCGCCGCCCACGGCCTCGATATGAAGCTGGTGGACGTGGAGTGCAACTTTGAAGGCAGCAAGATCCTCTTCTTCTTCACCTCGGACGGCCGTGTGGACTTCCGGGAGCTGGTGAAGGACCTGGCGGGCGTTTTCCGCACCCGCATCGAGCTGCGGCAGATCGGCGTGCGGGACGAGGCGAAAATGCTGGGCGGCATCGGCATCTGCGGTCTGCCCTTCTGCTGCAACCGCTTCATGGACGATTTCCAGCCGGTCAGCACCAAAATGGCCAAGACCCAGAGCCTTTCGCTCAACCCCACGAAGATCTCAGGCTCCTGCGGGCGGCTGATGTGCTGCCTGCGCTATGAGCAGGAGGCCTATGAGGAATTGGTGAAGGGCGTGCCGAAGGTGGGCGCCTTTGTGGAGACCACGGCGGGCTACGGCAACGTCTCCCAGGTGAATCTCCTGCGCCAGACCGTCAAGGTCAAGCTGGATGATGACGACAGCATCCGCAGCTTTGACAGCGACGAGGTCGCCGCCGTCCCCGGCGGAAGGCCCAAGCCCGGCGAGACCCCGCCCCATGTGCTCAAGCCGGTGGTCAAGCGCAAGGAAGCGCCGGAGGAGAAGTCCGATGAGTGGGTCATGCCCCCCATCTTTGCCGAGGACACGGTGGACGTGCAGGAAAAGCAGGAAGGCGAGAGCAAGCGCCCCGCCTCCTCCCGCCGCCGGCGCGGCGGACGCGGCGGCAGCGGCAAGAGCGAGACCTCGCCCGCCTCCCACGGCGAAAAGCAGGAAAAGCCGAAAGACCCCAAGCCGGACAAGCCGGCGGAGAGCGCCGCGGAAAGATCCGGCGGCGAGCGGTCCGGCAGCCGGCGCCGCCGGCACAAAAGCCCCTCCGGCGAGCAGGCCCGGCAGCCCCGGCAGAAGCAGCCGGGCAATGACGAAAAAAAGCCCCAGGCGCCCAAGGGCGCCGAGGCCGGCGGTGAGAAAAAACCCGCTTCCTCCGCCCACCGCCGCCACCGCAAGCCCCGGCCCAAGGCCCCCGGCGAAGGCGCGGGCAAAACCGAATAATATGAATTATAAAACCGGCGGCCGATGGCCGCCGGTTTTAGAATATAAATCAGTTTTTCAGGCTCTGCATCGGGGCGGGGATGCGCCCGCCGCGGGCGATGAACTCCGCCGCGCTCTCCCGGTGCAGCGGGATGACCGGGGCGCTGCCCAGAAGCCCGCCGAACTCCACGTGGTCGCCCACCTTTTTCCCCGGCGCGGGGATCAGACGGACGGCGGTGGTCTTGCTGTTCACCATGCCGACGGCCGCCTCGTCGGCGATGATGGCGGAGATGGTCTCCGCCGTGGTGTCGCCGGGGACGGCGATCATATCCAGGCCCACGGAGCAGACGCAGGTCATGGCCTCCAGCTTTTCCAGCGTCAGGGTGCCGCGCTCGGCGGCGGCGATCATGCCCTCATCCTCGCTGACGGGGATGAACGCGCCGGACAGGCCGCCCACATGGCTGGACGCCATGACGCCGCCTTTCTTGACCGCATCGTTGAGCAGAGCCAGCGCGGCGGTGGTGCCGTGGGTACCGCAGACTTCCAGGCCCATCTCCTCCAGAATCCGGGCCACCGAGTCGCCCACCTGCTTGCCGGGCACGGGCAGCACGCGCACGGCGGTGGTCTTGTTGT
>SVKR01000044.1 GCA_015068365.1 Oscillospiraceae bacterium | reverse complement strand
TGGGGGAAGGCGTTGTCAATGCCACCGCAGTGGATATCCAGCGTCTCGCCCAGATGCTTCATCGAAATGCAGGAGCATTCGATGTGCCAGCCGGGGTAGCCCACGCCCCAGGGGGAATCCCACTTCAGCGCCTGGTCCTCGAACTTGCTCTTGGTGAACCAGAGGACAAAGTCGTTTTTGTTGCGCTTGTTGTCGTCGGCCTCCACGCCCTCGCGCACGCCCACGGCCAGGTCCTCCTCGTTGAAGTCGTTGAAGACGTAGTAGCGCTCCAGACGGCTGGTGTCGAAGTAGACGTTGCCCCCGGCGAAGTAGGCATAGCCGGTGTCCATCAGCTTCGTGATGATCTTGATATACTCGTCGATGCACGCCGTGGCGGGCTCCACCACGTCGGGGCGGCGGATGTTCAGCTTGCGGCAGTCGTCAAAAAAGGCGTCGGTGTAGAATTTGGCGATCTCCATGACGGTCTTGTGCTCGCGGCGGGCGCCCTTGAGCATCTTGTCCTCGCCCTCGTCGGCGTCGCTGGTCAGATGGCCGACGTCGGTGATGTTCATCACCCGCTTCACGTCGTATCCGGCGAAGCGCAGATAGCGGTCCAGAATGTCCTCCATGATATAGGTGCGCAGATTGCCGATGTGGGCAAAATGGTAGACCGTGGGGCCGCAGGTGTACATCTTCACCTCGTTGCCGTGGATGGGCACGAAGTCCTCCCGCTTGCGGGTGGCAGAATTATAAAGCTGCATGGTGGTTTCACTCCTTTGCATTCGATGCGTTTTCCAGTTGGTCCAGCCGCTCCCGCAGCGCGGAGAGCTCGGCGGTGATGGGGTCGAGCACGTGGATCTGGTCCACCTCGGCGGCGTAGTTGACCTTTTCCCCGGCGATCTTCACCACCCGGGCGGGCACGCCGACGGCGGTGGCGTCGTCGGGGATCTCCCCCAGCACCACGGCGTTGGCCGCGATGCGCACGTTGTTCCCCACCCGGAACGGCCCCAGCACCTTCGCGCCGGTGGCGATCATCACATTGTTGCCGATGGTGGGGTGGCGCTTGCCGGTGTCCTTGCCGGTGCCGCCCAGGGTGACGCCGTGGTAGATGAGGCAGTCGTCCCCCACCTCGGCGGTCTCGCCGATGACCACGCCCATGCCGTGGTCGATGACCAGGCGCTTGCCGATCTTGGCGCCGGGGTGGATCTCGATGCCGGTGCGGCGGCGGCTCCACTGGGAGATGAGGCGGGCGATAAAATAGAGCCGGTGCTCATAGCACCAGTGGGCCCGCCGGTGGCTGCGGACCGCCTTCACGCCCGGGTACAGCAGCAAAATCTGCAGCGTGCTGCGGGCGGCGGGGTCCCTGGCCTTGTAGGCTGCGATGGTCTCGCGCAGGTCTTTGAACATTCCATTCCTTTCCGTGGCGGGAGATGCTGCCCGAACAAAAAGTGCCTCTCATGCTTTCGCATGAGAGGCGTTTCATTCAAACGCGGTTCCACTCCCGTTTTTCACTCCGCGCGCGCATAATGCGGGCGCTTCCCGCCTTAACGCGGCGGCTAAAACGCGGGGGCATTTCCTCCCCCGTAGGCTCCCGGGCGCATTTCCGGCCCCCGTCCCGCAGCACCGCTTTCAGCAAACGCTGCGGTGCCTCTCTGTGCGGCGGATGTGGCCCTACTTTTCCCGTTCATCGCCATTGTCAGCGCTGAGTATCTTACCACTTCCGCACACGCGCTGTCAAGGCTTCCCGACAAAGACCGTCTTATTTTTTATAAAGTATTCCACGCCGGAATACAGCGTCGTGCCCAGAATGACGATCTGGCAGAGGATGGTCAGCCAGGGAAAGTCGAACACCAGCATAAAGCAGATGCACACCATGGTGGCGGCGGTCTTGACCTTGCCGCTCCAGGCCGCGGCGATCACCTGGCCCTGCTCCACGGCGACGAGCCGCAGTCCGCTGACGGCAAACTCCCGCAGCAGCACCGCCGCCAGCACCCAGGCCCACATCTTCCCGCAGCCCACCAGATAGCACATGGCGGCCGCCACCAGGATCTTGTCCGCCAGGGGGTCGAGGAACTTGCCCACATTGCTGACCTGGTGATAGTGCCGGGCCACATAGCCGTCCAGCGTGTCGGTGACGCTGGCGATGATGAAGACAAGCAGCGCCGACCAGCGCGCTCCGGGGAAGTCCCAGTACAGGATCACCAGGAACACCGGGATGAGCGCGATGCGCGCCAGCGTCAGTTTGGTCGCAGTGGTCATGTCTCGCCGTCACCTCCCACCTGCTCGCCGGTCAGCTCGCCGTCCATCACGCCGGTGATGCGCACGTCGGCGAAGTCGCCGGGTAGGCAGTCGCCGTCAAAATACACCGTCCCGTCGATGTCCGGGCTGTCGGCATAGCTCCGGCCGGTGCGGTACGCCCCGTCGGTGCCGGTGCACAGAACGCGCAGCGTCTCCCCGACGCGCGCTTCGTTCCACTCGTCCATGATCTGCCCCTGCAGCAGCATGATCTGCTCGGCCCGCTCCGCCGCGGTCTCGGCGTCCACGCGGTCGGGCATGCTGGCCGCGGGCGTCCCCTCCTCCGGGGAATAGGGGAAGACCCCCACGCGCTCGATGCGCGCTTCCCGCAGAAAATCGCACAGCTCCTCAAACTCCGCCTCGCCCTCTCCGGGCAGGCCGGTGATGAGACTGGTGCGCAGCACCAGCCCCGGAATGGCCCGGCGCAGCTTCGCAAACAGCGCGCGGATCATCGCCCCGTCGCCCCGGCGGTTCATCCGGCGGAGGATCGCGTCGTTGATGTGCTGGATGGGGATGTCCAGATATTTGACCACCTTGGGGTTGCCGGCGATCTCACGGATCAGCGCGTCGTCGATCATCTCCGGGTAGAGATAGTGCAGGCGGATCCACGCCAGGCCCTCGATCTTCGCAAGCTCGCGGCACAGCTCCGCCAGCATGCTCCGGCCGCACAGATCGGTGCCGTAGCGGGTGATGTCCTGGGCGATGACGATGATCTCCCGGCAGCCGGCGGCGACGAGGTCCCGCGCCTCCGCCAGCACGTTTTCCAGCGGGCGGCTGCGGTAAGGCCCCCGGATGTCCGGGATGGCGCAGTAGGCGCAGCGGTTGTCGCAGCCCTCCGCGATGCGGAGATAGGCCCAGCCCGGCCCCGTGGTGAGAAAGCGGCCGAACTCCTCCACCGGCGCGTCGTTGGGGCCGAAGCGGTCGGCCGGCTCCTCCGCGAAGACGCCGCGCACCACGTCCACGATCTCGCCGAAGCTGCCGACGCCCACCAGGGCGTCCACCTCCGGCATCTCGCGGCGCACCTGCTCGCGGTAGCGCTCGGTAAGGCAGCCGGTGACGATGATCTTCCCAAGGCGGCCCGCCGCTTTCAGCTGCGCCATTTCGAGGATGTTGTCGATGGCCTCGCTCTTCGCGGCGTCGATGAAGCCGCAGGTGTTGATGATGACGGCGTCCGCCCCGTCCGGGTCCGGCACGATGGCGTAGCCCGCGTCGGACAGCAGGCAGAGCATCTGCTCGCTGTTGACTAAATTTTTCGCGCAGCCCAGTGAAATGAGGGCAACGGTTTGTTGTTCCATTATGATTCTTCCTCGCTCTCCGTCCGCAGGCGGCTCACCGCGACGCTGATCTCCTCCCAGCCGTAGCCCCGGCGCTGCAGCGCGTCGGTGGCCCGCTTCAGCGCATCGCGGTCGTCCGGCATCGCGCCGCGCAATCGCGCGCGCAGCAGCCGGTCCAGAGTCTCGTCCTGCTCCGGCATCTCCTCCAGCGCCGTGTCCCACAGCGCCTTCGGGATGCCCCGGCGCTGCAGCTCCATGCGCACGCGCGCTCGCCCGTAGCCCTTGGCGGCATAGTGGCGCACCACGATGGGGGCATAGCGCCCGTCGTCCACAAAGCCCAGCTCGGTCAGGCGGTCCACCGCGGCCTGGGCCGCGGCGTCGGCGTAGCCCTTTTCCGTCAGCTTCCGCAGCAGCTCGGCGCGGGAGTAGTCCCGCTTGTCCAGCAGGCTCAGCGCCTTCTGCTTCGCCGCCGCGACAGATTCCGGGTCAAATTCCACATTTTTCTTCACGCAAAGCCTCGCAGAGCTTTTCAGCCCTCAAAGTCATCTGCGGACACGTCCACCGCGCGGCCCGCCGCCTGGGCGGCCTTCAGCGCCTGGGGGGACATGAGCTTGTAGGCGTTGTCGCGGATCTGCTGCTCCAGCGCCTCGCAGATGTCCGGGTGGGTGTTGAGGAACTCCTTCACGCCGTCCCGGCCCTGGATGCGCTCGCCCGCCACGGTGAACCACGCGCCGGACTTTTCGATCAGCTCCAGCTTGCTGCCCAGGTCGATGATCTCGCCCACGCGGCTGATGCCCTCGCCGTAGATGATGTCGAACTCCGCCTCCTTGAAGGGGGGCGCGACCTTGTTCTTGACGATCTTGGCGCGGGTGCGGTTGCCCACCATCTCGCCGCCGACCTTCAGCGTTTCGATCCGGCGCACGTCGATGCGCACACTGGAAAAATACTTCAGCGCCCGGCCGCCGGGGGTGGTCTCCGGGTTGCCGTACATGACGCCGATCTTCTCGCGCAGCTGGTTGATGAACACCACGATGCAGTTGGTCTTGGAGATGGTGCCGGCCAGCTTGCGCAGGGCCTGGCTCATCAGCCGGGCCACCACGCCCACGCTGCTCTCGCCCATCTCGCCCTCCAGCTCACTGCGGGGCAGCAGGGCGGCCACGGAGTCCACCACCACCACGTCCACCGCGCCGGAGCGCACCAGCGCCTCGGTGATGTCGAGCGCCTGCTCGCCGGTGTCGGGCTGGGAGATGAGCAGGGAGTCGATGTCCACGCCCAGGGCGCGGGCATAGGCCGGCTCCAGCGCGTGCTCCACATCGATGAAGGCCACCTCGCCGCCCTTTTTCTGGGCGGAGGCCAGAATGTGCAGGGCCAGCGTGGTCTTGCCGGAGGACTCCGGCCCGTAGATCTCCACGATGCGCCCTCTCGGCACGCCGCCCACGCCCAGCGCCAGATCCAGGGACAGC
The DNA here is from genome assembly GCA_015068365.1 of Oscillospiraceae bacterium. GTDB lineage: Bacteria > Bacillota > Clostridia > Oscillospirales > Oscillospiraceae > SVKR01. Next base: position 7,495 of record SVKR01000044.1, on the reverse strand, counting down.
GAGCCCGTGGAGATGGCGTCCACGTTCACGGGGATGTCCTCGCCCAGGCGCATGATGGCGCCCTTGCCGTAATTTTTCTCGATCTGCGCCAGCGCGGTCTCCAGCGCCTTTTTCTTGTCGCTGGCCACGGAGGGAGAGACCACCGGGGCCTTGCTCTTTGCTGCTGCCATAGCTTTTTCTCCTCTGTCTAAATTTTTCTTTCTCCAAATCAGTTCCGGCCGTAGACCACCCGGTCATAGCCGCCGCTGTCCTGCGCGCGGCCCAGGGAGCGCATCCCCGCCAGGCGCATCAGCTTTTCCACGTCGTCGGCCTGGGTCTCGCCCACCTCGAAGAGCAGCCAGCCGCTCTGCCGCAGCAGGCCCTTCCAGCCGCCCAGCACCGCGCGGTAGAATTTCAGCCCGTCCTCCCCGCCGTCCAGCGCCATGTGCGGCTCATAATCGCGCACGGAGGCATCCAGCCCCGCCAGCTCCGCCGTGGGGATGTAAGGCGGGTTGCAGACGATGAGGTCAAAGCTGCCGAGCCGCTCCGGCGCGCCGGCGAGCGCGTCGGCCTCCACGGCCACGGCCCGGGCGCCCAGGGCGCAGCGCTGCACATTGTTCTTCGCCACGCGCAGCGCCGCGGCGCTCACGTCCGCCAGCACCACATGGCTGCGGGGCAGAAAGTGCGCCAGGGCGCAGCCGATGCAGCCGCTCCCGGTGCACAAGTCCAGAATACGCAGTTCACTGTCCGATTTTCCGGACAGATTCAGCGCCGTTTCCACCAGCACCTCCGTGTCGCCGCGGGGGATGAGCACGTGCTCGTCCACCTCCAGCTCCAGCCCGCAGAAGCTCCAGCAGCCGGTGATGTAGGCCGCCGGCTCGCCGGCGAGGCGGCGCTGGGCCATCTCCTCCAGGCGCGTCTCGATCTCCGGGGAGGTGTAAAGCCGCAGGTCCGCCAGCAGCCGGGCCTGGGTCTTCCCCGCCGCCGCGGCGGTCAGAAGCCCGGCCTCCAGCGTGCAGGCCTCCACCCCCGCCTCCTTCAGGCGGCGGCGCAGGTCGATATACAGTTCGTTGTAGGTTTTCGGCATTTTGCCTTTCCTCCCGGTCTTACCAGGCGTCGGACCCCTTGACTTCCGGGATGACCAGCTTCACGGCCTCGATGGCCACCTCGATCATGCCCTCGTCCGGCTCGCGCGTGGTGAGGTGCTGGATCTGCTTGCCCGGCCAGGCCACGGCCCGGGCGACGGGGTTGTCGTCGTGGCGGCCGACCCAGCGGTTCAGCTCATAGGTCAGGCCCACGATCACCGGCAGAAGCACCAGCTTCGCCGCGATGCGCACCAGCGCCGCCAGGATCTTCGGCAGCGCCGCGATGGCCGGGAAGAGGCTCAGCACCCAGGTCATCACCGACACCACGAAGATGCTGATGATCATGACCACCACCAGAAAGCTGGTGCCGCAGCGGGGGTGGAAGCGGCTTTGCTTTCGCACGTTGTCCACGGTCAGCTCCAGGCCCTTTTCATAGCAGAAGATGGTCTTGTGCTCCGCCCCGTGGTAGGAAAACACCCGCTTGATCTCCTTCATGCGGGAGGCGAGGTAGAGATAGACCAGGAAGATGACGATGCGGATGAGCCCTTCCAGGATGCAGCGCACGATCAGGTGCATCCCGTCGGGCAGAAGCTCGAAGAGGAAGGCCGGCAGAAGCACGAACAGCCCCACCGCCAGCGCGATGCCCAGGAGCATGGCGATGCCGATGATGGCCTTTTCCGCCGCCTCGCCCCCCAGCTTTTTCTCCAGCCAGCGGTCGAATTTTGAAGGCTCCTCCTGGCTCTCCTCCGGCTGCAGCGAGGCGGAGTAGCTCAGCGCCGTCATGCCGTTGTAAAGCGAGCTGATGAAGATGAAGATGCCCCGCAGGAAGGGGGTCTTCGGCACGGGCTTGATGCCCTCGATCTTGGTTTCCAGCGTGCCGTCGGGCTTGCGGCAGACGATGGCCTGCTTCTCCGGCCCGCGCATGAGGATGCCCTCCATCAGCGCCTGTCCGCCGATGGAGGTTTTGAATGTGCAGCTTGTGTTGGTTTCCTTTGCCATGGTTTTTGCTTCCTTTTCTTTATCCGTTCACCGGCAGCAGCACCGTGGCCAGCACGCCGCCGCCGGGCGCGTTGGCGATGGAAAGCTGCCCGCCGTGGCGGGCGACGATCTCGTCGCACACCGCAAGGCCGATGCCGCTGCCCCGCTCTTTGCCGGAGCCCTTGTAAAATTTCTCCTTGACGTGCGGCAGCTCGTCCGGGGGAATGCCGGGGCCGTGGTCGCGCACCGTGATGCGCACCCAGCCCTCCTGCGCGCTGAGGCCGACCTCCACCGCGCCGCCGTCCCGGCCGTACTTCACGGCGTTGTCCAGCAGATTCAGCAGCACCTGGCGCAGCCGCTCCGGGTCGCCCTCGATGGCGGGCATGTCCTCCGGCGGGTCATAGCGCAATGCCAGCTCCTCCCGCTGGCTTAAGCGGCTGAAGGTGAACACAGCGTCCTCCACCTCCGCGCCGATGTCCATCCGCTCCATGTTCAGGCGAAAGCGCCCGTCCTGGATGCGGGTAAACTCCAAAAGCTCCTCCACCATTTTGGTGAGGCGGCCGGTCTCCCGCCCGATGATCTCCACCCCCCGGCGGGATTCGCCGGTGATGGCCTCGTCATATTCCAGCGTCTCCGCCCAGCCGCCGATGGCGGTCAGCGGCGTGCGCAGCTCGTGGGAGACGGAGGAGATGAACTCCGTCTGCACCCGCGAGGCGCGGACGATCTCCTCGGAAAGGGCGTTGATCTCCCCGGCCAGGCGGCCCAGCTCCCCGTCCTCCGCTGCCTCGGCGGTGAGGCCGTAGCTGCCCTCGCAGATGCGGCGGGCAAAGGCGGAAAGCTCGTCGATCCGGGCGCTGACGCGGCGCACCCAGGCGCTGCCCAGCAGCCACAGCGCCAGGCACAGCGCCGCCCCGACGCAGAGGGAAAAGACCACCGCCGCGCCCCGCCCGCTTTGCAGCGTGAACAGGGCATACAGCGCAAAGGCCAGCGCCGCCAGCGCGATGCACGCCGCCGCCGGCAGGAAGACCCGCCGGGCAAAGCGCCTTTGCAGGCCCATGTCGGCGCCGGCGCGCTTTTTTCTCAAGCGTCCCATCGGTAACCGAAGCCCCAGACCGTGTGGAGATAGGCCGGCTGGGTGGAATCGTCCTCCAGCTTGATGCGCAGCCGGCGGATGTTCACGTCCACCACCTTGTCCTCCCCGTCAAAGCCCTCGCCCCAGACGCGGTGCAGCAGCTCCTCGCGGGACAGGGGCTGGCCGGGATTCTGCATAAAAATCAGCATCAACGCATACTCGATCTGCGTCAGCTTCACCCGCTGGCCCGCCCGCTCCAGGGTGCGGGTGCGGGTATTGAGCACGAACGGGCCCTGCTTCAGCTCCTCCGCGGGGCGGGCGGCGGGGGCCTCCCCCGTGCGGCGGTACAGCGCGTCGATGCGCGCGGTCAGCTCCGCGGTGGAAAAGGGCTTGGTCACATAGTCGTCCGCGCCGCTGACCAGACCGGTGATCTTGTCCATCTCCTGGCCCCGGGCGGAGAGCATGATGATGCCCACGCCGTTGCCCTCGGCCCGGATGCGGCGGCAGACCTCAAAGCCGTCGATGTCCGGCAGCATCACGTCCAGCAGCGCCACGCGGATCTCCGGGTCGGCGCGCAGCGCCTCCAGCGCGGCATTCCCCGTCGCCGCCTCCACCGGCTCAAAGCCGGCGCGGCGCAGATTGATGACCACAAAGCTCCGGATGGAATCCTCGTCCTCCAGCACCAGCACTTTTTTCACTCGCCGCACCCGCTTTCTTTCATCCTGATTTCTTCATGCGCACAAAGATACAGATACACTATATCACATAGTCCGGGAAAATGATAGTCTTTCTTTTCCGGCGCGGAGCGCGGCGCAATTTCCTCTTGAAATAAGGCGATGCATCCTGTATAATGTACGCTGCATCCGCCGGTGTGATGGAATGGTAGACGTGACGGACTCAAAATCCGTTGGGCGAATAACCCGTGTGGGTTCGAGTCCCACCACCGGCACCACGTCGCCGCGAACGGAACGTTTGCGGCGGCACTTTTTTTGCGGTGCGATCCTCTATTCGATTCGAGTGATGCCTATGACGAACAACGAGACAAAACGAAAGGCCTTTCTGGACGGGCTGCGGGACGGGGTGCCCATCGCCCTGGGCTATTTTGCCGTGGCCTTCTCCCTGGGCATTGCCGCGCGCAGCGCCGGGCTGACCGCCTTCCAGGGCTTCGTGGCCAGCACGCTGTGCGTGGCCAGCGCCGGGGAGTACGCGCTTTTCACCCTCATTGGCGCGGGGGCGACTTATCTGGAGGTGGCGCTGCTCACGCTCATCACCAACGCCCGCTACTTCCTCATGAGCTGTGCCCTCAGCCAGCGCATCGACCCGAAGACGCGGCCGATCCACCGCTTTCTGGTGGGCGCCGTGGTGACGGATGAGATCTTCGGCATCACCATCGCCCGGCCCGGGTACATGGAGCCTGCATACAACTACGGCGCCATCGCCGTGTCCGTGCCCGCCTGGGCCGTCGGCACGGCGCTGGGCATCCTCATGGGCAACCTGCTGCCCGGGCGCATCGTCAGCGCGCTGAGCGTGGCGCTTTACGGCATGTTCCTGGCCATCATCGTCCCCCCGGCGAAAAAGAGCCTGGCGGTGGCGCTGTGCGTGCTTCTGGGCTTCGGCTGCAGCTGGCTGTGCTCGGCCTGGGGCACCCTCGCCGCGCTCATGAGCCCCGGCATGTGGACCATCGTGCTGACGGTGGTGCTCTCCGCCGTCATGGCGGCGGCGTTCCCGGTAAAGGAGGCACAGGGCGATGCGCAATAATTACCTCTACATCCTGGTGGCCTTCGCGGTGATCTACCTCATCCGCGTCCTGCCGCTGACGCTGATCCGCAAGCCCATCGAAAGCCGCTTTCTCCGCTCCTTCCTCTACTATGTGCCCTACGTCACTCTGGCGGTGATGACCTTCCCCGCCATCGTGCAGGCCACCGCCTCCCCCATCGCGGGCGCGGCGGCGCTCATCGTGGGCATCGTGGCGGCGCTGATGGGCGCCAGTCTGCTGCCCGTGGCGGGCGCCTGCTGCGCGGTGGTGCTGCTGCTGGAGCTGGTGCTGGTATGACGATGCCAAACTCCTCCCTCTCCTACTCCGACGTGCCGCTGTTCGAGCAGATCGGTGCGCAGGAGCTCACCGCCCTGCTCCGCTGCCTCCACGGGCGGGAGCGCAGCTACAAAAAGGGCGAGATCCTCATCATGGACCAGGACCATGTGCAGCAGGTGGGCGTCGTGCTGTCCGGCAGCGTGCACATGCTGAAGGAGGACATCTGGGGCAACCAGACCCTTTACGGCTACATCGGCCCCGGCCAGCTCGTGGGCGAGATGTTCGCCGTGCAGCGCCGGGCAAGCGCCTATGTCTCCTTCGTCGCCGCCTCCGACGCGCGCGTGCTCTTTTTGGACGCGGCGCACATCATCCACGACTGCCCCAACCGCTGCGCCTTCCACAGCCAGCTCGTCACGAATTTCTTTGACCAGCTCGGCCGGAAGGGCGTCTCTTTGATGGAGAAGATCGAGGTGTCCTCCCGCCCCAGTCTGCGGGAGAAGATCCTGGCCTATCTCTCCATGCAGGCGCAGAAGCAGGACTCCCGCTACATCACGCTCCCGCTCAACCGCACGGAGCTGGCGGACTTCCTCGGCGTGAACCGCAGCGCCATGACGCGGGAGCTCTCCGCCATGCGCCGGGACGGCCTGATCGACTTTGACGGCAACGCCTTTGTCCTGAGAGAATGAAGAAAATCCCACTTATCTGTTGCGTATGCAACAGATAAGTGGGATTGCTGCATCTTATAATAGCCTCAGCCCGCCCAGCCGGCGCTGCGCTCCACGGCGCGGTGCCAGTCGCGCAATATGCGCTCGCGGTGCTGCTGGTCGATCTCCGGCACGAAGACATGGTCGGCGCTCCAGATGTCCTTCAGCTCCTCCGTGTCCCGCCAGACCCCGGCGGCCAGGCCCGCCAGATAGGCAGCGCCCAGCGCGGTGGTCTCCCCCACGGCACTACGGCAGACCTTTTTGTCCAGCACGTCGGCCTGGAACTGCATGAGGAAGCCGTTGCGGGACGCGCCGCCGTCGGTGCGCAGCTCGGCCAGCGCCGCGCCCGTGTCCTTCTCCATGGCCGCCATCAGATCGGCGGACTGGAACGCGATGGCCTCCAGCGCCGCGCGGATGATATGCTCGCGGCTGGTGCCGCGGGTCAGCCCCACCAGGATGCCCCGGGCGTACATGTCCCAGTAGGGCGCGCCGAGGCCCGTGAAGGCCGGGACGAGATACACCCCGCCGGTGTCCGGTACCTTGCGGGCGAAGTATTCGCTGTCGGCGGCGGAGCGGATGAGCCCCAGCTCATCCCGCAGCCACTGGATCACCGCGCCCCCGGCGAACACGCTGCCCTCCAGCGCGTACTGGGGCGTGCTCCCGGTGAAGGCCGCCATGGTGGTGATGAGGCCGTTCTGGCTCACGATGCGCTCTTCCCCGGTGTTCATCAGCAGAAAGCAGCCGGTGCCGTAGGTGTTCTTGGCCTGGCCGCGGGCGAAGCAGCTCTGCCCGAACAAAGAGGCCTGCTGGTCCCCCGCCATGCCGCAGATGGGGATCTCCCCGCCCATGACCTGGGCTGTGCCGTATTCCTCGCTGCTGCCGCGCACGGCGGGCAGCATGGACATCGGGATCTCCAGCGCCGCGCAGATCTTCTCATCCCAGCGCAGCGTGCCGATGTTGAACAGCATGGTGCGGCAGGCGTTGGTGTAGTCCGTCACGTGCACCCTGCCGCCGGTCAGCTTCCACACCAGCCAGGAATCCACCGTGCCGAACAGCAGCCTTCCCTGCTCCGCCTTTTTGCGCGCATCCGGCACGTTGTCCAAAATCCACTTGATCTTCGTCGCGGAGAAGTAAGCGTCCACCGGCAGACCGGTGCTGGCGGTGATATAATCGGAAAGGGCCGTGTCGCGCTTGATCTCCTCGCAGTATTCCGCCGTGCGGCGGCACTGCCAGACGATGGCGTTGCACACCGGGGTGCCGGTGTCCCTGTCCCAGACGACGGTGGTCTCCCGCTGGTTGGTGATGCCGATGCCGGCGATGTCCGCGGCCGTCAGGCCGGAGCGGGCCAGCACCTCCGCCATGACGGAGACGATGCTGGAATAGATCTCCGTCGCGTTGTGCTCCACCCAGCCGGGCTGGGGATAATATTGGGTGAACTCCTTTTGCGCCACGCCCAGAATGTTCTGCTTTTTGTCAAAGATGATGGCGCGGCTGCTGGTGGTGCCCTGGTCGAGGGCGATGATGTACTGCCGCATGTCCACTCCTCCAAATCCGTGTTGATATAACGATTACATGATGGCGAAACGCCGCAAAGCGTTCCGCCGCACCGCTTTGCGGTGCAGCAAAACAGCAACGCTGTTTTGCC
>SVKR01000043.1 GCA_015068365.1 Oscillospiraceae bacterium | reverse complement strand
CGTCCGCAGCGCCACTGTGCCCTGCATCGCCACGGGCACGGGCATCTGCCATGTCTTTGTGGAGAAGACGGCCGACCTCGACATGGCGCTGAACATCGTGGAAAACGCCAAGACCAGCCGCCCCAGCGTCTGCAACGCGGAGGAGGTGCTGCTGGTGGACCGCGCCATCGCCGCGGACTTCCTGCCCCGGCTGCGCGCGCGCATCGGCGACCGGGTGGAGCTGCGCCTGGATGCGGAGAGCGCCGCGATCATCCCCGGCACTCCCGCCGGCCCGGCGGACTTCGACACGGAGTTTCTGGACTACATTCTGGCGGTCAAATGTGTTTCGGGCGTGGAGGAGGCCGTGGCGCACATTGCCGCCCACTCCACCGGCCACAGCGACGCCATCGTGACGCGCTCGGAGGAAGCGCAGCGCTATTTCGTGCAGAACGTGGACAGCGCCGCGGTCTATGTCAACGCCTCTACCCGCTTCACCGACGGGGGCGAGTTCGGCCTGGGCTGCGAGATGGGCATTTCCACCCAAAAGCTGCACGCCCGCGGCCCTATGGGCCTTCGGGAGCTGTGCACCTATAAATACGTCGTCCGCGGCTGCGGACAGGTGAGGTGAGCGCCATGACTTACGGTTTTCTCGGCTGCGGCAACATGGGCGGCGCCATTGCCCGGCGCCTGAGCGAGAGCACGAAGTCCATCGCGGTGTCCGACCGCTCCGGCAAGGCAAAGACCCTGGCGGAGCAGCTCGGCATCCGCTATGCCGACAATGTCACCATCGCGCAGGAGTGCGACTGCATCTTCCTGGCGGTGAAGCCCCAGATGCTCGCCGGCGTCCTGGCCCCGCTGCGGCCGATGCTGGCCCTGCGCCGCCCGATGCTGGTCAGCATGTGCGCGGGGATGGAGCTTTCCAGGGTGGAGGAGCTGGCCGGCTGCGCCCTGCCCATCATCCGCATCATGCCCAACACCCCCACTGCCCTGGGGCTGGGGGTCATCCCCTATTGCCGCAACGCCCAGGTCACGGACCGGCTTCTGGCGGCCTGGCTGGTGGACATGCAGCCCTGCGGGACGCTGGATCTGCTGGAGGAGCGGCTGATGGACGCCGCCAGCGCCCTGTCCGGCAGCGGCCCGGCCTATTTCTACATGATGCTGGACGCGCTGGCCGACGGCGCCGCCGCCTGCGGCATGCCCAAGGCCAAGGCGCTCGATTACGCCGCCCGCACCATGGACGGCGCGGCGCAGATGTACCTGGATTCGCGCCGCCACCCGGAAGCGCTGAAGGACGCGGTGTGCTCCCCCGGCGGCAGCACGCTGGCGGGCGTCCAGTCCCTGGAGCGGGCCGGCTTTCGCGCCGCGGTGGCGGACTGCGTGCTGGCGGCCTTCCGGAAGAATAAAGAGCTGGGCAAATAAGAAAGCACAGAAAGAAAGCACAGAATATGAACCCCATCGGCTTGAGAAAGCCGATGGGGTTTTCTTTACAGGAACGCCAGCTTGCGGCAGGCCGCGCCCAGCTCCTGCAGCGTGCTGCACGAGAGCATGGTGCACAGCTCGCTCATGGTCTGCACCGAGCCGATGTATTTCCACTTCCGCTCCGGGATGGGGTTGAGCCAGAAGACCCGCCCGGCCTTGGCGCGGGCGCGCAGCAGCTCCTGCACCGCAAGAGCCTGGTTCACGGTCTTGGTGTCGGAGATGATGAGCAGCATGGTGCCGGGGGAGAGGACGGGCGGGCGCATGTCGTTGATCTTTTTCAGCGCCGCGCCCAGGTCGGTGCCCCGGCCGTAGACGCCGCTGCGCCGCACATAGTCGCGGAACAGGTCCATGTTCTGCAGATGAAAGGCGTCCGCCTCATACATCTCCTCAGAGAAGAGGAACACGCGGGACGCGCCGCTGGCCTGGTTCAGCGACTGGATGAAGCGCAGCACGAACTCGGAAAACTGGATCATGGAGCCGGACACGTCGCACAGCACCACAAGCTGCTTGCGCTTGGCGCGCTTTTTGCGGTAGGCCAGGCGGTAAAAGCTGCCGCCGGTCTCCAGCCCGCGGCGGATGGTGGCGCGAAAGTCCAGCGCGGCGCTGCGCCCGGTGCGCTTGCGCTTTTGGGTCAGCTCGCCGTTGATGCGCCGGGCGATGTCCTGGATGTACACCACCGCCTTTGGGATTTCCCGGTCCTCAAACAGCGTGATGTCCCGGAACAGCAGCCCCATCTCCGGGTCGATGGCGGCCCGGCCCACGGCGGCGTCCTCCATCAGCATCTGCTGCTCCATGATGGAGCGGGAGATGATGGAGTGCACCATGCCGGCATAGAGCTTTTGGTTGGGGGAGTTTTCCCCGAGATATTTGTCCCGCAGCGCCCGCAGCCGCTCCTTTTCCGCGTCGGAGAGCATGGCGAAGGCCTCGCGCTGGGCGTCGTCATAGAGGAAGGACGGCGTTTCCCCCTGCAGCTCCTGCTCCGCCTGCTGCCGGGCCTGCGCCCGCTCCAGCTCCTGCTCCCGGTGCTTCTGGTCCAGGGCGCGGATGGCGTCCTCACTGAGGAAAAAGCTGTCGAAGATGCGGTCAAAGCGCATCTGCTGCTCCCGGCTCTTGGCGTAGACCGTCCGCAGCGCGCTTTTCACCGTCTCCCGGTCGGCCATGCCCAGCTCCAGAAGGATGCTGACCGCGTCCGCGGTCTCTCCCAGGCCGACGAACAGCCCCTCCTGGCGCAGGATCCGGCCGAACAGGGCCAGCTTGTCCAGATAAACGCCGGCGTCAGGCATGGTGGTGATGGTGGTGGGCGCAGTCACCGTTGCCCTCGCCGTGGTCACACGCCCCGCCGCAGTCGCACTGCGCTTCGCCGGACAGCAAAAGCTCGGCCATGGTCTCGATGTCCTCGCTGTTTTTCAGCACAAAGCCTACGGTGGAGCGCATGATCTCCGGCGTCAGCTCCCGCACGCCCAGTGCCATGAGGGCCTGGGCCCAGTCCAGGGTCTCGGCGATGGAGGGCTTTTTCAGGATGGCCTCGCTGGCGCGCAGGCGCTGCACCGCTTCCACCACCTGTACGGCCAGCCGGGCGTCCACCTCCGGCAGCCGCGCGCGCAAAATCGCCAGTTCCTTGTCCATGTCGGGATACTCGATGTACAGATAGGCGCAGCGGCGGCGCAGCGCGTCGCTGATGGGCCGGGCCCGGTTGCTGGTCAGCACCACAAAGGGCTTGGTGGTGGCCGGGATCGTGCCGATTTCCGGGATGGATACCTGCATGTCGGAGAGCAGCTCCAGCAAAAAGGCCTCAAACTCCTCGTCGGATTTGTCGATCTCGTCAATGAGCAGCACCACCGGCTCCTTCGAGCGGATGGAGCGCAGCAAGGGCCGCTCCAGCAGGTATTCGTCGCTGAAAAGCGACTTGGTCAGCTCGTCGCTGTCGCGGGAGCCCATCTGCACCTGGATGGACAGAAGCTGCTTCTGATAGTTCCATTCGTACAGGCTTTTGCTCTCGTCCAGCCCTTCATAGCACTGCATCCGCACCAGCTCGCGCCCCAGCGCGGCGGCCATGACCTTGGCGATCTCCGTCTTGCCCACGCCGGCGGCGCCCTCGATGAGCAGCGGGCGGTCCAGACGCAGCGCCACATACAGCACGGTAATCAGTGTCTCGTCATAGATGTACCGCGCCTCGTCCATTTTCTGCTTGAGTGTCTGTAAGTCCATGGCAACTCCCGTTCTCCGCCCGCTTTTCGCAGCGGTATGCTTTTTCACCATTATACAGCCTGCGGCATCGGAAAGTCAATTTCCCGGGCGCCGCCGCGACAAAAAGCACTTGAAAAACGGGGGCGCGCGGAGTAAAATTCTATCGTGCAAGTGTCCAATTTTATTCGCTTATTCTTTTTTGCCTGCACGCCCGGAGGTCGATCTTCATGAAATATGACGTGTCCAACGGCGTTTCCCGCAGCGCCGGCCGCGTGTTCACAGCCTTCCGCAACGCCATCTTCTCCCTGCTGCAAAGCCAGAGCTTTGAGAGCATCTCGGTGCAGACGCTGTGCAACGCGGCGGACTATCCCCGCTCCACCTTTTATAACTACTTTGACGACATCTATGACCTGCTGGATTTCTGCCTGCAATCCCCGATCCGGGGCTTTGACCGGGAGAAATATGCCGCCATCCCCATAGAGCAGCGCGTGTACGCCATTTTCTCCGACCTGTATGACATTCTGGAGACCCAGCGGGCGGCCTTCGCCCGGGTGTTTCAGCACAACCGCCCCACGGGCGTGCTGCAAAGCTCCATCAACAAGCGCCTGCGGCAGGAGGTCTATGACACGCTGGCGGAGGCCGTGCCGGAGCACATCGGCGTTTTGCCCCGGGAAATGCTGGCCGACCACTGCTGCGACGTGTTCCATCTGCTGCTGGCCTGGCGCTTCATGCACGGGGAGGAGTTCAGCAAGTCCACGGCAATGGAGTGCATCCGCCAGCTGCTCGGCGGCGTGTTCCGCTCCGCCGCGGCGGAGGCCTGACACAATGGAAGACAAAAAGATCTCCTTTGCCTACCGCATCATCCGGGGCCTGGTGCGCCTGCTATACGGCAAGGTCGCCGTCGTCGGCGCGGAAAACCTGCCGGACGGCCCCTGCATCGTCGTGGGCAACCACTGCCAGATGAACGGCCCCATCGCAGGCGAGCTGCATTTTCCCGGGCCGCACTACATCTGGTGCGCCGGAGAGATGATGCACTTGTCCGACGTGCCCGCCTATGCCTACAAGGATTTCTGGTCCCAAAAGCCGAAGGCGGTCCGCTGGCTTTACCGCATCGCGTCCTACCTCATCGCGCCGCTGGCGGTGTGCATCTTCAATAACGCCCACTGCATCGGCGTGTACCGGGATACCCGCATCATCTCCACCTTCCGTGAGACGGTGGAAAAGCTGGACGCGGGTTACCGGGTCATCATTTTCCCGGAGCACGATCCGCCCTATAACAACATCCTCTCCACCTTTCAGGACCGCTTTGTCACCGTGGCCCGGCAGTATTACCGCCACAGCGGGCAGACGGTCAGCTTCGTGCCGCTCTACATCGCCCCGGCGATGCACACCATGTATCTGGGCCGGCCCGTGGCCTTTGACCCGTCCGTGCCGAACCGGGAGGAGTGCCGCCGCGTCTGCGACGAGCTGACGCAGCGCATCACCGACCTGGCGACCGGCCTGCCCCTGCACCGCGTGGTGCCCTATCGCAACATCCCCAAAACGCAGTACCCCTACAATCTCCCCCTCGAGGTGTATTCCCATGACGAAGCCGATGGTTGATTACAGGCAGTTTCGCTTTTCCAAGCTGAACACGCCGGAATTCTCGCATCTGAAGCTGCTGGGCGGCTGGCTGGTCTATTTTGTGCTGTACCTGCTCACGGAAAACCTGATCCCCACGGAGCGCTGCCATGTGGTGCACTGCGCCCTGGACGACGCCATCCCCTTCCTGGAGGGCTTCGCCATCCCCTACTGCTTCTGGTATCTGCTCATCGTCATCTCCCTGGGCTGGTTCCTGCTCTACGACGTGGACAGCTTCAAGCGCCTGCAGGTGTTCATTATCATCACCCAGCTCGTTGCCATGGCGGTGTACATCATCTGGCCCAGCTACCAGGACCTGCGGCCCGCCGTGTTCCCGCGGAAGAATTTCCTCAGCCATGTGATGGGCTTCATCTACTCCTTCGACACGCCCACCGGGGTCTGCCCCTCGCTGCACGTGGCGTACTCCATAGGCATTGCCTCCACCTGGTGCAAGTGCCGCAGGGCGCCGGCGTGGTGGAAGGCCTTCGCGGTGGCCGCCGCCGTCATCATCAGCGTGGCCACCGCCTTCGTCAAGCAGCACTCCGTTCTGGACATCGCCGCGGCGCTGCCCCTGGGCCTGCTCGCGGAGATCCTCACCTTCCATGTGATCTACCCCAAAAAGCGGGATGCATAAAAATCGGAACCGCCCTTTGCCGCTGCGGCAAAGGGCGGTTCCGATTTCATTACGGTGAGACGGAGGCGATGAGGCCGGAGATGCCCTCCTCGCGGAGGATGGTCTTGTAATAGCCCAGCTCCTCCTGAATCAGCCCGTCAATGACGGCCATGCCCAGCTTTTCCACCGGGGCGCGGTCATCGGTCAGGATCAGCTCGCCGGGGCTGTATGGCTCCAGCGCCGCGCCCAGGCGCTGCATCAGCGCGCGCAAGGGCGCGTCGGGAAGCGCCGCCGCCTTTTCGTCAAAGTCGGCGAACAGGTCCGTCTCCGCGGCGAAAAGCTCCCGGTTGGTGGTGTTGGGCACCTCCACCGTCTGCACATAGGGGAAGACGGCGGAGATGGTGTCCGCCAGGTGGTCATTGATGCTGCCGGGGGCGTCGGAGTGCATGTTCATGTTCACCACCATTACCCCGCCGGGGCGCAGATGCGAGCGCACCAGGCGGAAAAACTCCAGCGAGCTCATCTGAAAGGGGATGGTGATGTCCTGATAGGCGTCCACCATGATGATGTCATACTGCCGGTCGCAGACGTTGAGGAAGGCCCGGCCGTCATAGGTGGTCACGGGGATGTCCTCCGGCAGGCGGAAATGCTGCCGGGCCAGGCCCGTGATCGCTTCGTCGATCTCCACGCCCTCCACGGCGAGGGACGGGAAGTATTCCCGGCACTGGACGGCATAGGTGCCGGTGCCCATGCCTAAAATGAGAAGGGAGGGGTCTTCCCGGTTCGTCACGTCCGTCAGCACCGGCGCGGCCAGGGCGTAGTCGTAATAGCGCCCGGTGAGGCCGCCGGACTTCTGCATCACGGACTGGACGCCGAACAGCACATTGGTGCTCAGCACCACGCTGTCCCCCTCGTCCTTGACCTGGAGATAGTTATAGATGCTCTCCCCCTCGTACAGCAGATTCGGCTCCCAGAAGGCAAAGCTGCTGCCGGCGCCCGCCACGGAGAAGGCCGCGAACAGCACCACCGCGATCGCGCTGCGGGCGAAGCGGCGGCGGGCGCTGATGAAATACAGCAGGCCCAGCACCAGAAGCACCCCGGAGAAAATGAGGAAGGTCACGGCGGTGCCCACGGCGGGAATGGTGACAAAGGTGGGCACAAAGGTGCCGATGATGCTGCCGATGGTGTTAAAGGCGTTCAGCCGCCCCACCACCGCGCCGCTGTCGTCCAGGGAATCCATGGTGTATTTCACCAGCGACGGGGTCACTGTGCCCAGCAGAAAGAGGGGGAAGACGAAGATGACCATGCAGGCGAGAAAGCCCGCCCAGATGAGAAAGCCGCTGCTGACCGTCACCACCAGAAGTCCGGAGATGCCGATGATGACATAGCGGCCCAGGAAGGGGATGGCGGCGATCCAGACTGCCGCGATCAGGATGCGGAAATAGAGCCGGTCCGGGTCCGGGTGGCGGTCGGCGCTGCGCCCGCCGTAGAGGTTGCCCAGCGCCATGGCGATCATGATGGTGCCGATGATGATGGTCCAGACGATCTGGCTGGAGCTGAAATACGGCGCCAGCAGGCGGCTGGCCCCCAGCTCCACGGCCATGACCGACATGCCGGCGAAAAACTCCGTCATATAGAGATACAGCTTGTTTTTTAAGATCCGGGCCTGCATGGCGTCCTCCCAGAAAAATATTTTTCCCAGCATACCACAGATTGCCCAAAAGCGCAATGCACAGCGCGCACCCGGAAAGGCATGGACTTTTGCGGGAAGATATGATATAGTACGTTTTACGTTCAAATAAAGAGAAAGAGGGTCTGACACGTGACGCAAACGAAGCGACGCTTCGGCGACCGGAAGGATGGCCGGCTTCTGCGGGAGCTGGACTCCATGCACTTCATGGTGCCGCTGCTTTACCCCAACCGCTGTGACAACGAGGCATTCATTTCCGAGCGCATCGACCTGACCCGGGTGGAAGAATATCTGGCGAAGAAAAACGCCGACGACCCGGAGTATCAATATAACCTCTTCCAGGTGCTGGTCACCGCGTTTCTGAAGGTGCTGACCCTGCGGCCGAAGATGAACCGCTTTATCGCCAACAAAAACGTCTATCAGCGCTATGAGGCCTCCGCGGCCTTCGTGGTGAAAAAGCTCTTTGCCGACGACGGGGCGGAGGCGCTGGCCTTCGTCCACGCCGAGGACGGCGACACCATCGACACGGTGCATCAGAAGATCTATGCCCAGGTCTCCACCTGCCGCAGCGACAAGCCGGACCCCTCCACCGGGGCCATGGACGTGTTCAACAAGATGCCCCGCTTCCTCTCCAAATTCATCATCAGCGTCATCTGCTGGCTGGACCGCCACGGCTGGGTGCCCCAGAGCCTCATTGAGACGGACCCGTACTACAGCTCCGTCCTGCTGACGAACCTCGGCTCCATCAAGCTGCACTCCGGCTATCACCATCTGACCAACTGGGGCACCATGAGCGTTTTTGTCGTGGTGGGCGAGAAGAAAAAGCGCCCGTTCTACCAGGACGACGGCAGCGTGGACATGCGCATGAGCATCGACCTGGGCCTCACCATCGACGAGCGCATCGCCGACGGCTATTACTATTCCAAAACCGTGCGCCTGCTGAAAAAGCTGCTGGAGCAGCCGGAGCTGCTGGAGCGGCCCCTCAGCGAGGAAGTTGATTATTAAGACAGGAGCGGATGAGATATGAACGAGACGATCACGCAGGAACCCATCACCGCAAAAACTCCCTGGGAGCCCTACATGGGCGAGGTGCCGATGCACCTGGAATACTTCAACGGCAGCCTGTTCGAGGCGGTGGAGCGCAATGCCGAGGCCTATCCCAACGCCGTCGCGCTGGATTTCATGGGCAAGTCCACCACCTATAAGAAGCTGGTGCAGGACATCGAGCTGTGCGCCAAAAGCCTCAAGACCCTGGGCATCCGGGCGGGGGACCGTGTGACCATCGCCATGCCCAACTGCCCGCAGGCCATCATGATGTTCTACGCCGTGAACCTGGTGGGCGGCATCGCCAACATGATCCACCCCCTGTCGGCGGAAAAGGAGATCGAGCATTACCTCAACGCCTCCCATTCCGTCACGGCCATCACCCTGGACCAGTTCTACCACAAGTTTGAATCCATCCGGCAGAACACGGGCATCGTGAACATCATCATCGCCTCCATCAAGGACGCACTGAGCAAGCCCATCATGGCCGGCTATATGCTGACCGAGGGGCGCAAGATCAAGAAGATCCCGGCGGACGCGCCGGTGATCCGCTGGGCGGACTTCCTCAAGCTGGGCAGGGCCTGCTCCTGGAATTACAAGGTCACCCGCACCGGGGACGACCCGGCGGTCATCCTCTATTCCGGCGGCACCACCGGCACCACCAAGGGCATCGTGCTGACCAACAAAAACTTCAACGCCCTGGGCGCCCAGATCGTGGCCACCAACCCCATGTTCCGCCCCGGCGACAGCATGCTGGCCGCCATGCCCATCTTCCACGGCTTCGGCCTGGGCGTGTGCATCCACTCCATGCTGGCCGGCGCCGGCCGCTGCATCCTGGTGCCCCGCTTCACTGCCAAGAGCTATGCCAAGCTCATCACCAAGTACCGCTGCAACTTTATTGCCGGCGTCCCCACGCTCTATGAGGCGCTGCTCCGGCTCGACAGCATGAACGGCGCGGACTTAAGCTGCCTCAAGGGCGTCTTCTCCGGCGGCGATTCCCTCTCCATCGAGCTGAAAAAGAAGTTCGACAAGTTCCTCTACGACCATAAGGCGGTCATCCAGGTGCGGGAGGGCTACGGCACCACCGAAACGGTGACGGCCTGCTGCCTGACGCCGGTGAACATGTCCAAGGAGGGCAGCATCGGCATCCCCTTCCCGGATACATACATCAAGATCGTCAAGCCCGACACGGACGAGGAGCTGCCCTACGGCGAGGAGGGCGAGATTCTGTTGGCCGGCCCCACGGTCATGAAGGAGTACGCCGACAACCCGGAGGAGACCGCCGCCACGCTGCGCCATCACGCCGACGGGCTCACCTGGGTCTATACGGGCGACCTGGGCACCATGGACGAGCAGGGCTTTGTCTACTTCCGCGGCCGGGCCAAGCGTATGATCATCACCTCCGGCTACAACGTCTATCCCGCCCAGCTGGAGAACATTCTGGACGCGCATGACAAGGTGCACATGAGCTGCGTCATCGGCGTGCCCGACCCGTACAAGATGCAGAAGGTCAAGGCCTTCGTCATGCTCCACCCCGGCGTCCCCGCCACGGAGGAGACCAAGCAGGAGCTGCTGGACTACTGCCGCAAGCACATCGCCAAGTACGCCATGCCCTACGACATCGAGTTCCGCGACGAGCTGCCCAAGACCCTGGTGGGCAAGGTGGCCTACCGCGTGCTGGAGGAGGAAGAGGCGGCCAAAACCGCCGCCGCCCCCGCAGAAACCTGAATCAGATCAAGTATCAAGTACAATGCCCCCGGCTTTCGCCGGGGGCATCAGACTGCAGACAGACCCTGTTTTGCAAGGGAAACGTCTTGCATGGGGGGGTGTGAGGGGGGCCGGGAGGCCCCCTGCACGTCCAATTATCGCAAAAACCGGAACATCGAAACATGTTCCGGTTTTTGCGCATCCAGCTGTCGACAACGTGTCGACAGCTGGATGCCCCCGGCTTTCGCCGGGGGCATTGCTGCGTTTTCAGGATTTATTTTGCGACCTTGGTGCTGTAGCGCATCACCACGGTGGCCACCTCCGCGCGGGTGGCATTGGCCTTCGGGTCCATGGTGGAGGCGGTGCGCCCGCCCATCAGACCGCTGCCGGCGGCCCACTGCATGGCGGGAACGGCCCAGGCGCCGATGCTGAACGCGTCGTCATAGCTGAGGATGTTGGTGTCCTCTCCGACGCTGACGTCCACCTTCTGATACTGAGCGAAGCGGTACATCATGGCGGAAAGCTGCTCGCGCGTGACGTTGTCGTCCGGGCGGAAGATCAGCTCGCCGGTGATGCCGTCGGTATAGCCGGTGATGACGCCGGCCCCGGCCGCCCAGCGGATGGCCTCGGTGTACCATTTGCCGTCCTTCACGTCGGTGAAGGTCAGCTTGCCGCCGGCCTTGGGCTTGCCGGCCATGTTCCAGATGATGGTGGCGGCCATGGCGCGCGTGGTGCTGTCGCCGGGGCCGAAGGTCTTGCTGCCGTAGCCGCTCATAAAGCCGCTCTCCAGCACAAAGTGGACGCCGTCATGGTACCAGTCGGTCGCCTTCATGTCGGTGTAGGCGCTGATGGGGCAGGTCTTGTCCTTCGGGCAGTACACGCTCAGAAGCACCTCGCCCTTGTCGTTCAGAATGATGGTGAAGCGCCCATCGTCGCTGGAAAAGACCGCCGCGCCGCCGTTGCCGCTGAGGCCGACGGTGACGGTCACGGGGCTGCCCTCCTCGGGGGCGACGGCCTTGTTCACGCCGATGGAGCCGGAGATCGGCCCAGTGATCAGCAGATTTTCATTGGCGGCCAGGCGCAGGTTGTCCGCGCTGCCGTCTTTCTTGGTGTTGCCGGAAACGGAGACATCCCCGGCGGCTTCCATGCTGCCGCGGGCGAACACGCCGCCGCCGTAGCCCGTCACCGTGTTGCCGGTCACCTTGCCGCCCAGCAGGCGGTAGGTGCCGGACAGATCCACGTACACGCCGCCGCCGCTGGTGGCGGAGTTGCCCATGATCCGGCCGCCGTACTGGTTCAGCGTGCCCTGCACGTACACGCCGCCGCCCAGGTAATAGCCGGAATCGGCCCGGCCCTTGCCCCGGGTGATGACGCCGGAGTTGTTCTCCAGGTCGTAAAGCTCCACGACGGCGTCGGAGGGGATCTGCATCACGCTGCCGCCATTTGCGTTCAGCGCGATGCTGTGGCCGTTCAGATTCAGACGGACGCGGCCTTTCGGGGCGGTCCAGGTCTCCTTCAAAAGCACGTCGCTTGTCAGCAGGAAGTCGCCGGCGGCGCCGGGCAGCGCGTTGGCGGTCTTCCACTCCGCAAAGGTGATCTTCTCCTCCGCGGCGGGGGCCAGGGAGAGAACGGCCTCGCCGGCGGCGTTCAGACCGACGGCAAAGCTCTTGTCATCGCTTGCAAAGTTGGCGGCGTCGCCCTTGCCGCTGAGCCCGGCGGTGATGGCCGTAGGGACGCCCGCCGTGGGCACGGCGGCGGTGTTGATGCCGAAGCTGCCGGTCAGCTTGCCGGCGACGGCGCTGGTTTTGTCGTTGGCCAGGCGCAGGTTGTCCGCGTCACTGCCCTTGCTGTTGCCGGTGACGGAGGCGCCGCCGGACACGGTCAGACTGCCGCGGACGAACATGCCGCCGCCGCCCACGGTGGCGGTGTTGCCGGTGATTTTGCCGCCGGCGAGGGTGCATTTGCCGCTGGTGTCCACATAGATGCCGCCGCCGCTGGTGGCGGCGTTGCCGGAGATCTGTCCGCCGTTCATGGTGAAGCTGCCGGCGACGAACACGCCGCCGCCCAGGTAGAAGCCGGTGCCGGCCCGGCCCT
Organism: Oscillospiraceae bacterium; assembly: GCA_015068365.1. GTDB lineage: Bacteria > Bacillota > Clostridia > Oscillospirales > Oscillospiraceae > SVKR01. The sequence goes on along the minus strand of SVKR01000043.1, from coordinate 4,507 downwards.
TGCCGCCGGTGATGACGCCGGTGCTGCCGCCGGCATCATAGAGCTCCAGCTCCGCTCCGGCGGGGACATAGATGACGCTGCCGCCCTCGGCGTTGAGGGCGAGGCTGTGCCCCTCCAGAGAAAGGCGGGTGGTGCCCTGGGGCACGGTCCAGGTCTCCTTCAGCGTCACGTTGCCGGAAAGACTGTAATCGCCCGCTGCGGTGGGCATGGCGTCGGCAGCGCTCCAGGCGTTGTACTTCATCGGGCCGGAGGGCTTGGGATCGGGAGAGGGCGTGGGGTCGGCGGACTTGACCGCAGTCAAAATCGCCTCGCCGTCGGCGTTGGAGTCCACGGAGTAATTGCCGTTGTCGCTGGTGAAGCTGTTGTAAGCGCCCCGGCCCAAAAGGCCGGAGGTCAGCACCTGGGGCGCCGCGGCGGTGGGGGCCGTGGCGCAGTTGACGCCGACGGCGCCGGAGAAGGCCGCCGTCACCGTGATGCGCTTGCCCGCCGTCAGACGCACGTTGTCCGTGCCGCCGCCCATGGTGTTGCCCGTGACGGTGGGCGTGCCGGAGACGGCGAAGGTGCCGCGGGTGAACACGCCGCCGCCGGAGACCGTGGCGGTGTTTTTCGTGATGGAGCCGCCGTTTAAGCGGAAGATGCCGTCGGTATCCAGGTACACGCCGCCGCCGTTGGCAGCGGTGTTGCCGGTGATGCTGCCGCCGTACATCGCGAGGTTGCCCTGGACAAAGATGCCGCCGCCGGTGGTGTAGCCGGAACTGCTTTTGCCCTTGCCGCCGGTGATGACGCCGCTGTTGCCTTCGCGGTCATACAGCTCCAGCACCGCGCCGGCCGGGACCTCGATGACGCTGCCCTCGCTGCCGCTCAGGCGAAGGGTGCGGCCTTCCAGGCAAAGGCGGGTCGTTCCCTCGGGGACGATCCAGGTCTGGTTCAGCGTCACGTTGTCATACAGACTGTAATCGCCGGCCTTCGTGGGCATGGCAGTGGCAGAGCTCCAGCCGGGGAAACGGAAGGTGGCCGGGTCGATGAGCTGCAAAACCGCCTCGCCGGCCGTGTTGGTGCCGATGGAGAACTTGCCGGTGTCGCTTGTGAAGTTGGCGGTCGTCCCCTTGCCCTTCAGCGCGCTGGTCAGGGGGACGGGCTTGCCGGAGGTGGGCTCGCTCCGGGAGGTCACGCCGAAGGTGCCGGTCAGCGCCCCGGCGACGGAGATGACCTTGCCGCTGTCCAGATAGACATTGTTGGCCGCGCCGGAGCGGGTGTTGCCGGTGACCGTGGCGCTGCCGGAGACATAGAACTTATTGCGCACCGTCACGCCGCCGCCGGACACCGCCGCCGTGTTGCCGGTGATGATGCCGCCGTTCATATAGAACTGCGCGCTGTCACTTACATAAACGCCGCCGCCGGTGCTGGCGGTGTTGCCGGTGATCTTGCCGCCGTACATGGTGAAGCTGCCCTTGACGGACACGCCGCCGCCCAGATAGTCGGCGGAGTTGTCGTTGCCCTTGCCGCCGGTGATCAGGCCGTCGTTGGCGTCCAGGTCATACAGCTCCAGCGTCGCGGTTTCAGGCACCTGGATGACGCAGCCGCTGCCGGCGCTCAGAATCACGCTGTGTCCCTCCAGGCAGAGCTTGGTTTCGCCCTTCGGGGCCAGCCAGCTTTGCGACAAAAGCACATTGCCGGACAGCACATAATTGCCTGCCGTGGCGGGCAGCGCGTCGGTGGCGGTCCACTTGGTCCAGCCGGCGTGCGTGTGGTCGGCGCTCTCCGCCGCCAGCGCCGCCGCGGGCAAAAGCCCCAGAAGCAGCACCAGCGATAAGACCGCGCTCAGCAGCTTGATTCCGGTTTTGTTCATATTTATGCCTCCTGTGCCAGATGTTCTCCACAAGATATTGTACTATTCTTCCATTATAGACAGGTTTCGCGGATTTTGCAATTATTATTATATATAAGACAAGAGGCCCGCGCTCCTGCGGGCCCCTTGTCTTATCAGATGAGATCAATATGCAAAGGTTCCTTCAAACACCAGCACGGCGCTGCCGGTCAGCACGATCTTCTCCTCGGTGCAGTTCACGGTCAGATCGCCGCCCAAAAGCTTCACGGTCACGTCCTTGCCGGCGGGGCACTCGCCCCGGGCCACCGCCGCGGCCACTGCCGCGCAGGCCCCGGTGCCACAGGCCAGCGTCTCGCCGCTGCCGCGCTCCCAGGTGCGCATGCGCAGCGTGGTGGGGTTCACCACCCGGACGAACTCCGTGTTGGTGCGCATCGGGAAGGCCTCGTGGTACTCGAATTTCGGCCCGATGGCCGCCAGGTCCAGAGCGTCGATGCCGTCGCAGAACAGTACGCAGTGGGGGTTGCCCACGTCCACGCAGACGGCGGCGTAATCCTGCCCGTCCACGGTCAGGCTCCGCTCCTCGCACCGGGCGCGGCCCATGTCCACGCTGACGGAGCTGACCTTGCCGTCCCGCAGGTAAAGCCGCAGAGCGTGCACGCCGCTTGCCGTTTCGATGGAGACATACTCGCTGCGGATGTAGCCCTTGTCGTACAGATACTTGCCCACACAGCGGATGTTGTTGCCCGCCATCCGGCCCTCGCTGCCGTCGCGGTTATAGGAGCGCATTTTCGCGTCCGCCACGCCGGAGCGCTCGATGAGCACGATGCCGTCGGCCCCGATGCCGTAGTGCCGGTCGCACAGGCTGACGCACAGGGATTCCGGGCAGGTGATGGCGCCGTCAAAGTTTTCGATGAAGATATAGTCGTTGCCGCAGGAGTGCATCTTGGCGAAGTGCACGGTCTGCTGCCAGGGGCGCATGGCGTTGATGTCCACCAGCTCCGTGTTGTCCAGGTTGAAGCCGCTGGCGATGATCTGGGCCAGGGCGGATGCGGTGTCCGGGCTGGTGAGGCAGGGGATGCCGAGCTGCATGGCCCTGCGGTGCAGCGCGATGAAATCGCCCATCGTGGCGTCCTTCACGGCGCCGGTGTAGATGACATAGTTCAGCGCGCCGGATTCCATCAGCCGGATGATGGCGTCGCTCTCCGAGGCGTTGGCCACGGCCGTGACCGGGATGCCGAGGGAGGCGATGGCCTCCGCCGTGCCGCCGGTGGCGTACAGGGCGATGCCCAGGTCATAGAACTGCTTGGCGAGGGACAGCACCTCCTGGTAGTCGTTTTCCTCGACGGAGAGCAGCACGCCCGCCTTTTTTCCCTTGCCCGGCACCTTGAAGCCCGCGGCCGTGAGACCCTTGTAAAGCGCCTCCGCCGTGGTCTTGCCGATGCCCAGCACCTCGCCGGTGGATTTCATCTCCGGGCCGAGGATGGAGTTGGCGTCGTTGAGCTTTTCAAAGGAGAAGACCGGCACCTTCACCGCGCAGTAGGGCGGCGTGCGGTAAAGCCCCGTGCCGTAGCCGAGGTCGGCCAGACGCGCGCCCAGCATCACCCGGCTGGCCAGGTCCACCATCGGCACGCCCGTGACCTTGCTGATGTAGGGCACGGTACGGCTGGCCCGGGGGTTCACCTCGATGACGTAAAGCTCGTTTTCATAGATGAGGTACTGGATGTTCACCAGCCCCTGGGTGCCCAGGGCCAGCGCCAGCTTTTCGGAAACGTCGGCGATCTTGTGGAGGAAGCGGTCGCTGAGGTTGTAGGGCGGGTAGACCGCGATGGAGTCGCCGGAGTGGACGCCGGCGCGCTCGATGTGCTCCATGACGCCGGGGATCAGCACGTCCACGCCGTCGGAGATGACGTCCACCTCCAGCTCCACGCCGGGCATGTACTTGTCCACCAGCACGGGGTTCTCGATACCGCCGGAGAGGATGGTCTCCATATAGCGGCGGGTGTGTTCCTCCGAGCGGGAGATGGTCATATTCTGCCCGCCGATGACATAGGAGGGGCGCAGCAGGACCGGATACCCCAGATCCTCCGCGGCCGCGACAGCCTCCTCCATGGTCCGTACGGCCATGCCCCGGGGCCGGCGGATTCCGAAGCGTTCCAGCAGCGCGTCGAAGCGTTCCCGGTCCTCAGCGATGTCGATGGATTCGGCGGAGGTGCCCAGAATCCGGATGCCCTGATCATGCAGGAAGCCGGTCAGCTTGATGGCGGTCTGGCCGCCGAAGGCGACGACCACCCCGATGGGCTTTTCCACCCGGATCACGTTCATGACGTCCTCCAGGGTCAGCGGCTCGAAATACAGCCGGTCCGCGGTGTCGTAGTCCGTGGAGACCGTTTCCGGGTTATTGTTGATGATGACCACGTCATAACCGATCCGCCGGAGCGTCCAGACACAGTGAACGGAGGAATAGTCAAACTCAATGCCCTGGCCGATCCGGATGGGGCCCGAGCCCAGCACGATGACCACCGGCCGGCCGGACCGCTTCAGACTCCGGGATTCGCAGGCCTGATCCGTGCAGGAGTAAAAATACGGGGTTTCCGCGGCGAATTCCGCGGCGCAGGTATCCACCATTTTATAGCTGAAGGTCCATCAGGGAACCTGATCCACGCCGGCCAGGCGTTTGAT
>SVKR01000042.1 GCA_015068365.1 Oscillospiraceae bacterium | reverse complement strand
CGCCTTGTCACCTTCATCAGCAGGAAAATGGACACCGCCATCACCGGCACCACCGCCAGCAGCACCAGCGTCAGGCGCGGGTTGATGGACGCGCAGTTCACCAGCGCGATGAGCAGCATCAGCGGCGCGCGCACCAGCATCCGCAGGCCCATGCCCACCATCTGCTGGATGGCGTTCACGTCGTTGGTCAGGCGGGTGATGAGGCTGGCGGAGGAGAAGCGGTCAATGTCGGTGAAGGAGAAATCCTGCACCTTGTCGAACAGCGCCTTGCGCAGATTCGCGCCGAAGCCCTGGCTGGCGGTGCTGGCCAGGCGGGACGAGAGCAGGCCCGTGGCCATGCTGACCACGGAAAGGCCCAGCATGATGGCGCCCATGCGCAAAATGAGGGGGAAGCCCCCGTCGCCGTCGATGCCCTGGTCGATGATGGTGCTCATCAGCCGGGGGAGGATGAGCGCGCACACCACCTCCAGCGCCACGCACAGCGGCGCGCCGACGGCAAAGCCTTCGTAGCCGCGGATGTACCGCAGCAGTTTTCGGAACATATCAATCCATCCTATCAGATAATAGTATAACGGAATTATTGTACGCTACATCCGCCCCGGCGGTCAAGCGCCCGGGGCGATTGTTTTTGATTTGTTCACAATGTTTCCAGGCGGGAATATCACGCCCCGGGGCGGCATAGAGTGGGGGTGAAGGAAGGTGTGGACATGCCGAACTATTTTGCCGCCGCGGCGGCGCTTTTGCCGGAGGAGCTGCGCGCGCAGGCCCTCGCCCTGCCGCCGGCGCAGCGCGCCGGCGCGGAGGAAGTGCGCTTGCGCGCCGGGCGCGCGCCCACGCTGCGCGATGCCTCGGGCGAGCGGGCCTTTGCGCCGGGGCCCGTCACGGACGCGCAGCTCGCCGCCGTGCTGGAGCGGGCCAGCGGCGCAAGCCTGCACGCCTGCACGCAGGAGCTGCGCCGGGGCTTTCTCACCGCGCCGGGCGGCGTGCGCGTCGGCGTGTGCGGCACGGCGGTGTGGGAAGGCGGCGCGGTGAAGGCCCTGCGCGCGGTCAGCTCCGTGTGCATCCGCGTGGCCCGGCCCGTCCCCGGCGCGGGGCGGGAGATCCTCCCGCAGCTCAGGACGGGCAGCGTGCTCATCCTCTCCGCGCCGGGGGGCGGCAAGACCACCTTTTTGCGCGAGCTGGTGCGCGTCTGCTCGGAAGCCGGGGAGCGCGTCGCCGTCGCGGACGAGCGGGGCGAGCTTGCCGGCGCCACGCCGGAGGGGCTGCCGGGCTTTGACCTGGGCAAAAGCACCGACGTGATGACCGATGTCCCCCGCGCCGAGGCCGCCGTGATGCTGCTGCGCTCCATGGCACCGCAGGCCGTTGCCATGGACGAGCTGGCGGACGAATCGGACGCCGCCGCCGTCCGGGCCATCCTGGGCAGCGGCGCGCGCATCCTGGCCACGGCCCACGCCGCTGACCGCGCCGAAGCATCCCGCCGGGCGCCGCTGCGCGCGCTGCTGGACGCGGGTGCCTTTGACACGCTTGTACGCATCACCTGCGACGCGCACGGCCGCCGCCATTACGCGGCGGAGGGGCTGTGACGGCCCTGGCGCTGCGCCTGGCCGGCAGCGCAATGCTCATTGCGGCGGGGACGATGCTGGGCTGGGGCCGGCTGCGGGAGATGGAGCGGCGGCTTACGACCCTCCGCTGCGTCTGCGAGGGGCTTGGGCGCATGGCGGCGGAGCTGGAAACGCTGGCGCCCCCGCTGCGCCAGGTGCTGAGCGGGGTGCGGGACCTGCCCTTTTTCCGCCTGGTGGCGGCGGGCTTCGGGGGCGAGCGGTTCCAGGACCTGTGGCAGCGCGCGGCGGAGACGCTGCCGCTCAGTGAAGCGGAGCGCCGCGCCCTCGCCGCCCCCGGTGCCGTCCTCGGCCGCTGTGACGCCGCGACCGCCGCGGCGGAGCTGACCCTGGCCCGACGCGCACTGAGCGAGCGGGCCGACGCGCTGGAGCGCGACATCGCCGCCCGGGGCCGCCGCTTTGCCGGGCTGGGCGCGGCGCTGGGCGCCATCGCGGCGGCGGTGCTGTTTTGACCACTCCCACACGAAAGGACACACATGGAAGTCGATCTGCTTTTCAAGATCGCGGCCGTCGGGATCCTGGTGGCCGTGCTGAATATCCTGCTGTCCCGCTCCGGGCGGGACGAGCAGGCGCTGATGGTGACGCTGGCGGGGCTGGTGTGCGTGCTGGTCATCGTCCTGCGGGAGATCAGCGGGCTGTTCCGCCTGGTGCGGGAGCTGTTCGGGCTGTGAAGCGGCATGGACGTTTTGCTGCGTTTTGCCGCCGCGGCGGTGCTGCTGACCGCCGTGTGCCTGCTGCTGCGCCGCAGCAACCCGGAGCTGCAGGTCCCCCTGGCCGCCGCGGGCTGCTGCTTTGTGCTTTTGGGCACGCTGGAGCTGCTGCGGCCCCTGCGGGAGTTTTTGGAGCGCGCCGCCGCCCTCAGCGGCCTCAGCGGCGTTTACCTGCTGCCGGTTGCGAAGTGCGTGGTCATCGCCGTGGTGGCCAAGGGCGCGGCCGACCTCTGCCGCGACGGGGGGCAGAGCGCCGTGGCCGGGGCGGTGGAGCTGGGCGGGGCCGCCGCCGCGCTCTACGTCTCGCTCCCGCTTTTAAGCTCGCTGCTGTCGTTCCTGGAGGGGCTTTTGTGAAGTGCGCGCTGCCGGCCCTCGCCCTGCTTTTCCTGCTGGCCGTGCCCGCGCGGGCGGAGGGGCTGGCCGAGGCGCTGGATACAGACGGCCTTACAGCCGCCTTGCCGCCGGAGGCAGCGGCGATATTGGGCGACGCCGCCCCGGACGATGCCGACCTGGACGCCGGGCTGGAATCGCTCTGGGCCGGGGCGCTGCGCGCGCTGCCGGACGCGCTGGCCGACGCTGCCAGGCCGCTCGCCGCCATGGTGGCCGTGGTGCTGCTCTCCGCCGCGGCGGAGGCCTTCACGCTTGCCGCCGCGGGGACGGACGGCTATGACAGCGTGCAGTTCGCCGGCTGCCTCGCCATCGCGGTCATCGGCGCGCAGGACGTGCACTCCGTGCTGGCCCTGGGGCGCGACAGCCTGGCGCAGATGCAGGAGTTCAGCCACATTCTGCTCCCCACGCTCACCGCCGCCGCGGCCGCCGCCGGGTCGCCCGGCGCGGCGGGGGCGGTCTGGGCCGCCGCGGCGCTGTTTTCCGACGTGCTCCTCACGGCGGCGAACGGGCTGGTGCTGCCGCTCATCAGCGGCTTCACGGCCGCCGCCTGCGCCGCCGCCGTGCTGGGCCAGCGGCGCCTGGACGGCGCTTCGGGCCTGCTGCAATGGGCCGCCCGGGCGCTGCTGAAGGCGCTGACCCTGGCCTTCACGGCCTACCTGGCGCTGACGAAGACGCTGGGCGCGGCGGCGGACGCCGCGGCGGTGCGCACGGCGAAGGCGGTCATCTCCAACGGCGTGCCCGTCGTTGGGCGGATGCTGTCCGACGCGGCGGAGGCCATGGTGGCGGGCGCGGAGCTGCTGCGCCTGGGCGTGGGGGTGTACGGGATGCTGGCGGTGCTGGCGGCGCTGCTGCTACCGCTGCTGCGCCTTACGTGCCGCTGGCTGCTCTTCCGCGCCGCCGCGGCGCTCACCGCGGGCATCGCGGGGGAGCGGCAGGGCCGATTAATCGCCCAGCTCGGCACGGCCTACAGCCTGCTCGTGGGGCTTCTCTGCGCCGGGGCGGCCATCGCCTTCCTCGCGGTGCTGGCCCTCATCCGGACGGTGACGCCATGACGGACCTGCTGCGCGCATGGCTCATGTCCCTGGCGGGCACGGCGCTTGTGTGCGCCGCGGCGCTGCGCCTGACGCCGGAGGGCCGGACGAAGGGCGTGGTGCGCTTCCTCTGCGGCGTGTGCATGGCCGCGGCGCTCTTCGCCCCGCTGCGCGATGTCGCCATTGAGGCCTACCCGCTGGCCCTGGCGCGCTACCGGCAGGCGGCGCGCGCCGTGACGGACAAAGCCGAGGATACGCGCCGGGAACTGGACCGGGCATACATAGAGCGGGAGATGGAAGCATATATATTGGACAAAGCGCGCGCCCTGGGCCTCGGGGAGATCGAGGCGCACGTGGCGCTGCGCTGGCACACCGCGGGGGTGTGGCTGCCGGAGGCGGTGACGCTCAGCTGTCCCCGCTCAGCGATTCTGGGGCGGTGGATGGAAGCCGAGCTTGGCATCCCCGAGACGATGCAGCACTGGAGAAGCGATGAAGGACCTTGACCTTGCCGCCATTGGCGCGGCGCTGAAGAAGAACAAATATGTGCTTTTGGTGCTGTGCCTGGGGCTGGCGCTGCTGCTCCTGCCCCGCCGGGCCGCATCGGAGACGCTGACTGCCCCGGCCGCCACGGCCGCCCCGGCCTCGCCCGGCAGCGCGCTGGCCGCCAGCGGCATCCCCCTGGGGGAGGAGTGCCGCCGCATCGCCGCGCTGCTCAGCGCCGTGCAGGGCGTGGGGCGGGCGGAGGTGCTGCTCTCCTCCGGGGGCTGCGTGGTGGTGTGCGACGGGGCGGAGCAGGCCCAGGTGCGGCTGCACGTCACGGACGCCGTCGCGGCCTACACGGGCCTTCGCAGCGACAAAATCTATGTGCTCAAAATGCAATAATGATATGGGAGGCAATGGTAAAGTGAAGAAGAATCTCAAGCGAAACATCGTGATGGCGGCGGTGCTGCTGTTCGTGTGCGCGGCAGTGTACCTGAACTGGAGCTACAACAACCGCCAGGGCGAAGCCGACAGCGCCATGGTGCGCGCCGAGGACGCGGCCATGACCGCCGCGAACGAGCACTATCTGGAGACCCTGGCCCGCGAGGAACAGGAGGCGGAGGGGACGACCCCGGCCTACTTCGCCTCCGCGCGCCTGACGCGCCAGCAGTCGCGGGACGAGGCGCTGAGCCTGCTGGAGACCGCCGCGGCGGGGGAGGGCGCCAGCCAGGAGACCATCGACAGCGCCATGCGCTCCATCTCCGCCATGGCCACCTGGTCGCTGCAGGAGACGCAGATCGAAAACCTGCTGCTGGCCAAGGACTTTGACGACTGCGTGGTGTACATGAGCGGCGACGGCGTCACCGTTGCGGTACCCGCCCCGGCGGAGGGACTGAGCGCCGCCGCCGTGGCCCGCATCACCGACGCCATCACCGCCGAGACCGACTTCACCGCCGCGGACCTGCGCATCATCGAGGTGCGCGCCGAGGAGTGAGGGGAAGAAAAAATCAAGGGCCGCTGCCAGGCATGGCAGCGGCCCTTGAACTGTAAAAAACGATGCTTAAGTGTATCGATCCCTGAGCAGCAGGGGAGTCCGAGGGGTAGCGAAGCGGCGCCTCGGGAGTGAATGATGTGCCGGGGGCACATCAGAGCCGAGGCGTGACCGAGCCGCAGCGAGACAGGCCCCATCGGGTGAGATAAGGCAGAAATAAGGGATTCTCCGAATCCCTTATTTCTGCATGGGAGCGTCGTCGTTCTCGCCCTCTTTTTTGCCGGAGAGCATGACGTTGGCGAGGATGCCGAGGATCAGCGCGCAGGCGGTGGTGCGGATGGCCACATGGCCGAAGGAGACGGACATGTTGCCGACGCCCGCCACCAGGATGATGGACGCGACGAAGAGGTTGCGGTTTTCGTTCAGGTTGACCTTCTGCAGCATCTTCAGGCCGGACACGGCGATGAAGCCGTACAGCGCGAAGCACACGCCGCCCATGACGCAGGCCGGGATGGTGTTGAGGAAGGCCACCAGCGGGCTGATGAAGGAGAAGATGATGCAGGCCACTGCCGCGCCCCAGATGCTGACGGTGGAGGCGTTGCGGGTGATGGCCACGCAGGCGATGGACTCGCCGTAGGTGGTGTTGGGGCAGCCGCCGAAGACGGTGCCGACGAACGAGCCGATGCCGTCGCCCAGCAGGGTGCGGGTCAGGCCGGGGGTCTCCAGCAGGTTCTCGCCCACGATGGTGCTGAGGTTCTCGTGGTCGGCCAGGTGCTCGGCGAAGACGACGAAGCCCACCGGCACATAGGCGGCGAACAGCGTCAGCAGATAGGTGCCGTTGACCTCCGCAAGGCCGCCCTTGCCCAGCATGACGGCGAACTCCGGCAGGCGCACGAAGCCGCAGTTTACAAAGGCGCTGTAGTCGATGACGATGAGCGCGGCGTTGCCGGTGGCCTTGCCGATGAAGTAGAAGACCGCGGCGGCGATGTAGCCGGCCAGGATGCCGATGATGAAGGGGATGAGCTTGAGGCTCTTCTTGCCGTAGGTGGTGGCCAGCATGGTGACGGCCAGGGTGATGAGGCCGCAGATGAGGCAGACATAGACGCTGCCGCCCTCGGCGCTGGAGCTGGTGATGCTGCTGACGGCGCTGCCGGACAGGCTCAGTCCGATGGTGGCGACGACGGGCCCAATGATGACGGGGGGCATCAGCTTATAGATCCAGCGGATGCCGCAGAACTTGATGACAATGGCGATGATGACATAGACCAGCGCGGCCATGGCGGCGCCGATGATGATGCCCCAGTAGCCCGCCTGCACGCTCAGCCCGATGGCGGCGGCGCCGGAAAAGGCGGAGATGATGGAGGGGATGAAGGCGAACGAGCTGCCGAGGAACACGGGGCTGGAGCTCTTGGTGAACAGCAGGTAGCAGATGCTGCCGCAGCCGGCGCCGAACAGCGCGGCGGAGGCGGAGAGCAGGTTTTGCTCCAGCACGCCGTTGACTGCGGCGGGCACGGCGATGGTGGCCGCCATGATGGCCAAAAGCTGCTGGATGGCGAACAGTACGACCTGTCCGAATCTGGGTTTGTCCTTGATGCCGTAGATCAGATTCATGGTTTCTCTCTCCTTTGCAGAATTTTATATAGTATTGTTCTTTTCCCAGATGGATACGTTGGTCTCCCCGTCGGTCTCCTCCAGGCGGACGGAGACGATCTCCGACAGGGCCGTGGGGATGTTCTTGCCGATGAAGTCGGCCTTGATGGGCAGCTCGGCGTGGCCGCGGTCGATGAGGCAGAAAAGCTGCACGCGCGCCGGGCGGCCCATGGACATCACCGCGTCCAGCGCGGCGCGCGCCGTGCGGCAGGTGAAGATCACGTCGTCCACCAGCACCACGGTCTTCTCCGCCACGGAGAAGGGGATGGAGGTGTGGCTGATGACGGGCGCGTCGGCCACGGCGGTCAGATCGTCGCGGTACAGCGTGATGTCCAGCTCGCCCACCGGCACGTCCACGCCCTCGATGCCGCGGATGTTCGCGGCGATGCGCCGCGCCAGGGGGATGCCGCGGGTCTTGATGCCGATGAGGCACAGGCCGTCCACGCCCTTGTTTTTTTCGATGATCTGGTGGGAGATGCGCACCAGCGTCCGCTCCACGGAGGCGGTGTCCATGATCTGCGCCTTGAATTTCAGCTCCATGCCGCGCCCTCCCTTTTTTCGGCATAACAAAACGCCCTGTCCGCTCCGGACAAGGCGCACCGGGAAAGGCGCACACGCACTGCGCGCATGGGGCATATCACGACGCCTTGCCGGCCGCTCCGGACCGATTTAAAGAGGTCTTGTTCTTGGGCTATCCTAGCACAGGATATGGTGGCTGTCAATACAAAATATGACAAAAAAGCGCCCCTCCACCACAAGATGATGAAGGGGCGCGCCCGTACGGATCCTTTACTTTTTGAAGCTGTCCTTCAGCGCGACCGAGCGGTTGAACACCAGGTGCTCCGGCGCGCTGTCGCGGCTGTCGGCGCAGAAGTAGCCCAGCCGCAAAAACTGATAGGCCCTGCCCGGCGCAGCCCCGGCGAGCATGCGCTCCAGCTTGCAGCCGCGGCGCACCTCCAGCGACGCGGGGTTCAGGCAGTCGATGAAGTCCTTGTCCGCCCCGTCCGGGTCCGGGTCGGAGAAGAGGTTGTCGTAAAGGCGCACCTCGGCGTCCACGCAGTCGCTCGCGTCCACCCAGTGCAGCGTCGCGCCCTTGACCTTGCGCCCGTCGGCGGGGTCGCCGCCGCGGGAATCGGGGTCGTACTCCGCGAAAACCTCGGCCACGCTGCCGTCTTCGCCGCGGCGGAAGCCGGTGCAGCGGATGAGGTAGGCGCCCTTCAGCCGGCACTCCGGCCCGTCGGGGCACAGGCGCTTATACTTCGGCACGGGCTCGGCCATAAAGTCCTCTGCCTCGATCCACAGACTGCCGGAGAAGCTGACAGCGCGCACCCCGGCCTCGGGGTCATTGGGGTTATTCTCCACGGTCACGGTCTCGCGCTTGCCGGCGGGGTAGTTGGTGATGGTCAGCTTCACGGGCTGCAGCACGGCCATGGCCCGCTGGGCGTGGTCGTTCAGGTCCTCGCGCAGGCAGTGCTCCAGGAAGGAGTATTCGATGGTGCTGGGCACCTTGGCCACGCCGATGCGCTCGCAGAAATTGCGGACGGCGGCGGGGGTATAGCCCCGGCGGCGCAGGCCGCACAGCGTGGGCATGCGCGGGTCGTCCCAGCCGCTGACGCGGCCCTCCTCCACCAGCCGGCGCAGCTTGCGCTTGCTCATGACGGTATAGTTGATGCCCAGACGCGCGAACTCGATCTGCCGGGGCTTGCAGGGGACGGAGACGTTGTTCACCACCCAGTCGTACAGCGGGCGGTGGTCCTCATACTCCAGGGAGCACAGGGAGTGCGTGATGCCCTCCAGCGCGTCCTGGATGGGGTGGGCGAAGTCGTACATCGGGAAGATGCACCACTTGTCGCCCTGGCGGTGGTGGTGGATATAGCGGATGCGGTAGATGACCGGGTCGCGCATGTTGAAGTTGCCGCTTTCAAGGTCGATCTTCGCGCGCAGGGTGTATTTGCCCTCGGGGAACTCGCCCGCGCGCATCCGGCGGAACAGGTCGAGGCTTTCCTCCACGGGCCGGTCGCGCCAGGGGGAGCGGGCGGGGGTGTTCACGTCGCCGCGATAGTCGCGGAACTGCTCCGGCGTCAGCTCGCAGACGTAGGCCAGGCCCTTTTCGATCAGTTCCACGGCGTATTCGTAGTCCTTCTCGAAGTAGTCGCTGCCGTAGAAAAAGCGGTCGTCCCAGTCAAAGCCCAGCCAGTGGATGTCCTCCTGGATGGCGTCGACGTACTCCGTGTCCTCCTTGGCGGGGTTGGTGTCGTCCATGCGCAGGTTGCACATCCCGCCGAATTTCTCCGCCATGCCGAAGTCGATGCACAGCGCCTTGCAGTGGCCGATGTGCAGATAGCCGTTCGGCTCCGGCGGAAAGCGGGTGTGCACTCTCTGCCCGGCAAAGCGCCCGCCGGGGGCGATGTCCTCTCTGATAAAATCCTCGATGAAATTTCTGCTCTCTTCCATGTCGCTCTCTCCGTGTTTCTTTCGGTGATTTTGGTATTATACACGATAACGCGCCCGTTTACAATCCCCCACTTGACAAATGATCCCGGGAATTTTATAATGTTCAGGTATATCGGCTGAGAAGAGCAGGAGTAGGCGCGCAGCGCATCGCACCGCAGAGAGGGCATGGCCGGTGAAAATGCCCGCTGCGCCGCGCCGAAGGTCGGCTCAGAGCCGCCGCGCCGAAGCGTGCACAGCGCGCCTAAGCGCGGCCGTCCCCCTCGCGTTACAGAGGGATGAGCGCCCCCCGATTCGCGGGGGGAATTCAGGTGGTACCGCGTGAAAAATTTTGCGCCCTGAACCGGACGGTTCGGGGCGCTTTTCGTTTTGAAAAAGGAGAGCATAGCTATGAAAGAACTGCCGAAAGTCTACGATCCGCAGGCCGTGGAGAAGAAGATCTACGAAATGTGGGAAAAAGGCGGCTACTTCCGCGGCGAGATCGACAAGGGCAAGACCCCCTTTTCCATCGTCATGCCGCCCCCCAACGTCACCGGCCAGCTCCACATGGGCCACGCGCTGGACTGCACGCTGCAGGACATTCTGACCCGCTACAAGCGCATGCAGGGCTACGCCGCGCTGTGGCTGCCCGGCGTGGACCACGCGGGCATCGCCACCCAGATCAAGGTGGAGGAGGACCTGCGCGTCAACGAGGGGCTGACCCGCTATGACCTGGGGCGCGAGAAGTTCCTGGAGCGCGTCTGGGCCTGGAAGCATCAGTATGGCAACCGGATCGTGGAACAGCAGAAGAAGCTGGGTGCTTCCTGTGACTGGGACCGTGCCCGGTTCACCATGGACGAAGGCTGCTCCAAAGCCGTCCGTGAGGTCTTTGTGAACCTGTATGAACAGGGCCTGATCTACAAGGGCAGCCGTATCATCAACTGGTGCCCCAACTGT
>SVKR01000004.1 GCA_015068365.1 Oscillospiraceae bacterium | reverse complement strand
TGCCCCTGGCCGAGAGCGAGGGCACCATCGGCCTGACGCGCTGGCTCTGCCGCTGAAACCGGAACATAAAAAAATCTCCGGCCCTTCCAGGCCGGAGATTTTTTTATCGAAATGGGGTAGTTCAGCGGATGGAGAAGAAGGCGTCCATACCCAGATACTGCGGCACGTCGAACAGCTCGTCCTCGATGCGCAGAAGCTGGTTGTACTTCGCCACGCGGTCGGTGCGGCTGGGGGCGCCGGTCTTGATCTGGCCGGCGTTGACGGCCACGGAGATGTCCGCGATGGTGGTGTCCTCGGTCTCGCCGGAGCGGTGGGACACCACGGCGGTATAGCCGGCGCGGTGGGCCATCTGGATGGCGTCCAGGGTCTCGGTCAGGGTGCCGATCTGGTTGACCTTGATGAGGATGGAGTTGGCAACGCCCAGGGAGATGCCCTTGCGCAGGCGCTCGGTGTTGGTGACGAACAGGTCGTCGCCCACCAGCTGGATCTTGCTGCCCAGCGCGTCGGTCAGCTTCTTCCAGCCGTCCCAGTCCTCCTCGGCCATGCCGTCCTCCAGGGAGATGATGGGATACTTCTCAGCGAAGTCCACCCACATGGCGACCAGCTCGTCCCGGGTCAGCACGCGGCCGGTCTTGGGCTGGACGTAGCACTGCTTCTCCTCGTTCCACCACTCGCTGGACGCCGCGTCGATGGCGATGCGGAAGTCCGTGCCGGGCTGGAAGCCGGCCTCGCCGATGGCCTTGACGATGGCCTTCAGCGCGTCCTCGTCAGAGCCCAGGTTGGGGGCATAGCCGCCCTCGTCGCCCACGCCGGCGGCGGGGGTGCCGTTTTCCTTCAGGGTCTTCTTCAGCTGATGGAAGACCTCGGCGCACCAGCGCAGGGCCTCCTTCCAGCTGGAAGCGCCCACGGGCATGATCATGAACTCCTGGATCTCCACGTTGTTGGTGGCGTGGGCGCCGCCGTTGAGGATGTTCATCATCGGCACCGGCAGCGTCTTGGCGTTGCAGCCGCCGATGTAGTTGTAAAGGCCGACGCCCGTGGCTTCCGCCGCGGCCTTGGCGCAGGCCAGCGACACGCCCAGAATGGCGTTGGCGCCCAGGCGGGACTTGTTGGGGGTGCCGTCAAGCTCAATGAGCACGCGGTCGATGCTGGGCTGATCCAGGGCGTTCAGGCCCACGATGGCCTCGCAGATCTCGCCGTTGACGTTGGAGACCGCCTTCTCCACGCCCTTGCCCAGATAGCGGCCCTTGTCGCCGTCGCGCAGCTCGCAGGCCTCATACATACCGGTGCTGGCGCCGGAGGGCACGTCCGCGCGGCCCACGGTGCCGTCGTCCAGGGTGACCTCCACCTCCACGGTGGGGTTGCCGCGGGAGTCAAGGATCTCCCGGGCCATGACATCGACAATTTCAAAATACTGCTTCATAATTGGTCGTCTCCTTTCAGATAGAGCAGAGTTTACTTCACAATGAGGCTCTCGCCCGTCATCTCTCTGGGCTGGCGGAAGCCCATCAGATCCAGCATCGTCGGCGCCAGGTCGGCCAGGCGGCCGGGGCGAAGGCGCGCGTTGGCGCCCACCAGGATGAGGGGGACGGGGTTGGTCGTGTGGGCCGTGTGGGGCTGGCCGTCGGGCGCGCGCATGCAGTCGGCGTTGCCGTGGTCGGCGGTGATGAGCAGGGTGCCGCCCATCTCCTTCACCGCGGCGGCGATGGTGCCGACGCACTCGTCCACGGTCTCGACGGCCTTTACCGCCGCCTCCATCACGCCGGTGTGGCCCACCATGTCGCAGTTGGCCAGGTTGCACACCACCAGGTCATATTCGCCGCTGCGGATGCGCCGGGCGCACTCGTCCGTCACCTGATAGGCGCTCATCTCCGGGATCAGGTCATAGGTCGGAAACTCCTTGGGCGAGGGCACCAGCACCCGGTCCTCGCCGGGGAAGACGGTCTCCACGCCGCCGTTGAAGAAGAAGGTCACATGGGCGTACTTCTCCGTCTCCGCGATGCGCAGCTGGGTCAGCCCCAGGCTGCTGACATAGGCGCCCAGGGTGTTTTCGATGGTCTCCGGCGGGAAGGCGATGGGCAGCGGCAGCGCCTCGTCATACTGGGCGGTGCAGACAAAGTTCAGATGCAGCGGAAGCGTGTCCATGGGGCAGTCCTCCGGCAGCGCGCCGGTCAGCGCCCAGGTCATCTCCCGCGCCCGGTCGGGGCGGAAGTTGATGAACACCACGCTGTCGCCGTCGGCGATCCTGCCGGTCTCGTCGCAGATGACCGGCTCGACGAACTCGTCCGTCACGTCCGCGTCATAGCTGCGCTGCACCGCGTCCACCGGGTCGGCATTGGGCGTTCCCACGCCGCGCACCAGCGCGTCGTAGCCCTTTTGCAGGCGCTCCCAGCGCTTGTCGCGGTCCATGGCGTAAAAGCGGCCCTGCACCGTGGCGATGCTGCCCACGCCCAGACGGGCCATCTCGTCGCAAAGCTGCTGCACATAGCCCTTGCCGGAGCGGGGCGGCACGTCCCGCCCGTCCAGGAAGCAGTGGACATAGACCTTTTTCAGCCCCTCGCGCCGGCAGAGCTCCAGAAGCGCGAAGATGTGGGTGATGTGGCTGTGCACGCCGCCGTCGGACGTGAGGCCCAGAATGTGCAGGGCGCGGCCGCTGTCCCGGGCGGCGCGGACGGCGCGCAGATAGACCGGGTTTTCAAAAAAGCTGCCGTCTTCGATGGCGCGGGTGATGCGGGGCAGGTCCTGAAAGACCACCCGCCCGGCGCCGATGTTGGTGTGCCCCACCTCGCTGTTGCCGATCTGCCCGTCGGGCAGGCCGACGTCCAGTCCGGAGGCGGACAGCGTGGTGTGGGGGCAGGCGGCCATGAGCGCGTCCAGATTGGGCGTTTTGGCCACCGAGACGGCGTTCCACGGACCGGGCTCAGCCAGGCCGTAGCCGTCCATGATGAGGAGAACAGACGGTACCTTAGCCATTTTCCACCTGCGCAGGGCACTCGATGAGCTTGGCGAAGTCCGCCGGCTTCAGGGAAGCGCCGCCGATGAGCCCGCCGTCGATGTCGGGCATGCCCAGCAGCTCGGCGGCGTTGCCGGTGTTCATGCTGCCGCCGTAGAGGATGGACACGGCGCGGGCGGTGCGGGCGTCGTACTTCTTGCGGATGCAGGCGCGGATGTGGGCGCAGATCTCCTGGGCCTGCTCCGCCGTGGCGGTCTTGCCCGTGCCGATGGCCCAGATGGGCTCATAGGCGATGACCACGCGTTTCATCTCCGCGGCGGAAAGGCCGGACACCGCAGTCATCACCTGATAGGCCAGCAGCTCCTGCTCCACGCCCAGCTCCCGCTGCTGCAGGGACTCGCCCACGCAGACGATGGGCGTCAGATGGGCGTCCAGCGCGGCGCGGATCTTCTGATTGACGGTGAAATCCGTCTCGTTATAGTACTGGCGGCGCTCGGAGTGGCCGATGATGACGTACTTCACGCCGATGTCCGCCAGCATGCCTGCGGCCATTTCGCCGGTGAAGGCGCCGGAGGCGGCTTCGTGCAGGGTTTCCGCGCCCACCTGGATGCGGCTGCCCTTCAGGGCCTTCTGGGCGGCGGCGATGTTCAGCGCCGGAACGCAGATGACGGCCTCGCAGGCCCGGGTCTTGGGCAGCAGGGGCTTGATGGCCTCGGCAAACTGCGCCGTCTCCGTGGCGGTCTTGTTCATTTTCCAGTTGCCGGCGATAATGGTTTTGCGATACTTGCGATTCATTTCTCGTATTCCTTCTTTTATTTTAAAATGATTCTGTTTTTTTTTACTTGTCCAGCAGGCAGGCCACGCCCGGCAGCACCTTGCCCTCGAGGAACTCCAGGGACGCGCCGCCGCCGGTGGAGATGTGGGTCATCCTGTCGGCGAAGCCAAGCTGCTCCACCGCCGCGGCGCTGTCGCCGCCGCCGACGATGGTGATGGCATCGCTCTCCGCCAGGGCGCGGGCGATGGCCTTGGTGCCCTCGGCAAAGGCGGGGAACTCAAAAACGCCCATGGGGCCGTTCCACACCACGGTGCCCGCGCCGCGGATGGCCTCGGTGAACAGGCGGATGCTCTCCGGCCCGATGTCCAGGCCCATGAAGCCTGCCGGAATCGCGGCGATGTCCACCGTGCGGTATTTGTCGGTGTTCTCAAACTTGTCGTGGATGGCGGTGTCCACCGGCAGCAGCAGCCGGACGCCCTTGGCCGCGGCCTTTTCCAGCATCTCCTTGGCGTAGTCCACCTTGTCGGCTTCCAGCAGGCTGGTGCCCACCTCGTGGCCCATGGCCTTGATGAAGGTGTAGGCCATACCGCCGCCGATGATGATGGTGTCGGCCTTCTCCAGAAGGTTGTTGATGACGCCGATCTTGTCGCTGACCTTGGCGCCGCCCAGGATGGCGACGAAGGGGCGCTTCGGGGCCTCCAGCGCGCCGCCCATGATCTCCAGCTCCTTCTGGATCAGCAGACCGCTGACGGCGGGGAGGTAATCCGCCACGCCGGCGGTGGAGGCGTGGGCGCGGTGGACGGTGCCGAAGGCGTCGGAGACATAGACGCCGTCTGCCCCGGCCAGGTCGGCCAGCGCCTTGGCGAAGGCGGGGTCGTTTTTCGTCTCGCCCTTTTCAAAGCGAGTGTTCTCCAGCAGCATAATCTGGCCGGGCTGCAGCGCCGCGGCCTTGGCCTGCGCGTCGGGGCCGACGGTGTCGGCGGCCATGGCGACGGGCATGCCCAGCAGCTCGCTCAGGCGCGCCGCCACCGGGGCCAGGGAGAGCTTGGCGTTGCTCTTCTTCCAGTCGGCCTCAGTCAGGTCCTCGGCCTTCTTGCCCTTCTCCACCTGCTTTTTCACATAGGCGTCAAAGGTGGCGTTGGGCTTGCCCAGGTGGGAGCAGGCGATGACGGCCGCGCCCTGGGAGAGCAGATACTGGATGGTGGGCAGGGCGGCGCGGATGCGCTTGTCATCCGTGATGGCGCCGCTGGCCTTGTCCTGGGGGACGTTGAAGTCGCAGCGGAGGAGCACCTTCCTGCCCTTCACGTCCACATCGTACACGGTTTTCTTCTGATAATTCATACTCATTCACCCCTTATACATAGTTCCGGTTTCTTTCAGATTCGGGAAGCCCTGCTGCCGCAGCGCTTCATAGGTGAGGATGGCGACGCTGTTCGCCAGGTTCAGACTGCGCACCGGCCCGGCCATGGGGATGCGGATGCACCGGTCGCGGTAGCGCTCCCGCAGCCATTCGGGCAGCCCGGCGGTCTCCTTGCCGAACATCAGCCGCACCGGGTCGGTGCGAAAGTCCGCCTCGGCATAGCTGCGGGGGGCCTTGGTGGTGGCCAGCCAGAGGTTTTCGTCCCCCATCCGGGCGAAGAAATCCTCCAGACTGTCATAGACCGTCAGGTCCAGGTACTGCCAGTAGTCCAGCCCGGCGCGCTTGACCGCCTTGTCGCTGATGTCAAAGCCCAGGGGGCATATCAGGTGCAGCCGCGCCCCGGTGCAGGCGCAGGTGCGGGCGATGTTGCCGGTGTTCATGGGAATCTCCGGCTCGTGCAGAATGATGTCGATCACGTGGGAGGCACCCCTACAGACAAAAATTCGGGGAGGATTTACCAAACCGTCCCACTGCTGCCATTCTATACTCGCTCCATAGCAAAATCAAGACTTTTGTGCGGTTTTTGCCCGAAAAATTGGCTTTTTCTCGCTTTTTTATGCGCAATTTGTGAAAACGGCAAATGACTTGTGGATTTGCCCGGAGAAGGATATAATGAGGGCGGGAGCGTGATGCGATTTGAAAAGCCTGTATATCGTCGTGCCCTGCTACAATGAAGCCGAGGCCCTGCCCGGCAGCGCCCCGGTGCTTTTGGAAAAGCTCCGCGCGCTGCGCGATGGCGGGCGCATCGCCCCGCAGAGCCGGCTGCTCTTCGTGGACGACGGCAGCGCCGACGCCACCTGGAGCATTTTGAAGCAGCTGTTCCGTGCCAACCCGGAGGTCTGCGCCCTGCGCCTTACGAAAAACCGGGGGCACCAGAACGCCGTGATGGCCGGGATGGTGACGGCCGCCCGGCACGCGGACGCGGCGCTGACCATCGACGCGGACCTGCAGGACGACCCCGACGCCATGGACGCCATGGTGGACGCCTGGAACGCCGGGGCCGAGGTGGTCTGCGGCGTGCGGGACCGGCGGGACACGGACACCTTCTTCAAGCGTTTCACTGCCCGGGCCTTTTATACGCTGGTGCGCCTGGGCGGGGCGAAAACCATCTTCGACCACGCGGATTTCCGCCTGATGAGCGCCGGGGCGATCGAGAAGCTCTGCTGCTTCGGCACGGAGGATCTGTTCCTGCGCGGCCTGGTGACCCGGCTGGGCCTGCCGCTGGAGACGGTGAAATATGACCGCCGGGCCCGGACGGCGGGGGAGAGCAAATATACGCTGAAAAAGATGCTGCACCTGGCCCGCCGCGGCTTTGAGAGCGGGCGGATGCACCCGGCCGCAGCGCCGCAGATCGGCGAGCTGTATATCGGGGAGACGCTGCTGCAATGAAGTGTATGCTCTGTCCCCGGCGCTGTGGCGCCGACCGCGCAGCGGGAGAGACGGGCTTCTGCGCCGCGCCGGACACGGCGCTGGTCTGCCGCGCCGCGCCCCACTATGGCGAGGAGCCCTGCATCAGCGGCAGCCGGGGCAGCGGCGCGGTGTTTTTCGCCGGGTGCAACCTGCGCTGCGTCTTCTGCCAGAACCACGCCATCAGCCGCGGCGCCGCCGGCACGGCACTGGACGTGCCCGCCCTGCGCGACACCTTCCTGCGCCTGCGGGACGGCGGCGTGCACAACATCAACCTGGTGACGCCCACGCACTTCAGCGCCGTGATCGCCGAGGCGCTTTCCGGGCTTTCCCTGGGCATCCCCGTGGTGTGGAACAGCAGCGGCTATGAGTCCGTGGACACGCTGCGGCAGCTGGAAGGGCTGGTGCAGGTCTACATGCCGGACTTCAAATATGCCGACGCCGCCCTGGCCGCGCGCTACAGCGCCGCGCCGGACTATCCGGCGGTCGCGCTGGCGGCCATCGGCGAGATGTTCCGCCAGACCGGCCCGGCCGTGCTGGACGGCGAGGGCATTTTGCAGCGCGGCGTGCTCATCCGCCATCTGATCCTGCCCGGCAGCGCGGAGAACACCCTGCGCGTCATCGACGCGGTGGAGGACCACTTCCCGCCGGAGGAGATCTTGTTCAGCCTCATGGCACAGTACACCCCCATGCCGGGGCTGGAGGCCTTTCCTGAGCTGCAAAGGCCCATCACCCAGGCGGAATATGACCGCTGCGCGTCCTATCTGGACTTCTCCTCCATCTGCCGGGGCTACACCCAGTCGCCGGAGAGCACGGGGGAGACGCTGATCCCCGCCTTCGACGGCACGGGGGTAACATAGAAAACGAACCGCCCTCCGGCTGATTCAGCCGGAGGGCGGTCCCGATATGGACTCACTGGCAGTACAGGGCCAGGCAGTTCGCGGTGTAGGGGTTCATGGAGAGGGTCATCGGCAGGAGGATGATGAAGTCCTCCACGCCCTTTTCGTCGGCGAACTGCGAGAAGGTCAGGCGGTCCCAGAGGTTGCGGTAATAGCGGTAATCGAGGACGTAGACCGTGTGGTAGTGCTGCGTCAGCCAGACGGCGAAGGGGTTGCCGTAGGAGTCCTTGACCAGGACGCAGGCGCTCTCGTCGGGGATGTCGTTGTTGACGATCGTGGTGATGGCGCGGTCCCCGCCGAGGAAGGTGTTGTAATCCCAGCCGCTGAAGTCCATGGCGTTCTCCGGCTCGCAGGTGAAGCTGCTGCGGGGCATGTAGGCCACGACGGTGTCGGGGTTGGCGCGCATCGCGGCGGGGTGCCCGCACAGCTCGTTGAACAGGCCCAGGTGACCGGTGTACTCCTTCGTGTCGAAGTTCTCCAGCGGCACCGGCTCCTTCCCCGCGGCCTTCGCCCAGGCCTCGTAGGCGTAATAGGAGCCGAGGGCGGTCCAGTGGTGGTCGGTGCGGAAGAAGATGTACTCGTCGTTGTGCAGTCGGAGGTTCGTGATGGCGTCCACGCCGATGGCCTTGTCGCCCATCGCGGCGTTGAAGTAGGCGATGGTTTCGGTCTCGTCCTTCTCGGAGCGGCAGAGGCGGGCGCCGTCCTCATAGGAGAGCACCGCGCCCAGGCGGTTCGGGACGATGATCCCGAAGACGCGGGCTTTGCCCTCCACTGCCGCGGCGCCGGCGGCGATCTGCGCCGCGGTGCGGTCGGCGTTGCTTGCGATGAAGCCGAAAAGCTCATAGCCCGCGTCGCCGATCAGGGCGACGCCGTTGTGGTAGCTCAGCGGCAGGCCGCTGATGTCGATGCCCTCGCGCACGCGCAGGCTGTTGTAGTATTCCGTGACGTTCTCCGCCCAGGGGGAGGCCATCGCGCGGTTTGTCAGCGCGTCGGGGTCGTAATACTTTCCGAGCGCCGACGCGTCGAAGACGCCGCGGGCGATCAGCGACTGCGCCAGCGTCTCCCCGTTTTGGCCCTTCCGCTCCGCGGCGAGGGCGGCGTAAGAGACCGTGACGACGTCGGCGCGGCGGAAGTCGGAAAAGCGGACGGTGTCCGGCGCGATGCCCGCCTTCTGCGCCAGGGAGACGGGGCTGGACCAGCGGAAATCGCCGTTCTCGCCCTCCTCATAGCCCAGCGCGCGCAGCACGAAGGTCAGATAGGTGCGGGCGTCGGCGCGCGCGTCGCCGCCGAAGAGGGTCTCGCTCTGGCCGCGGGTCAGGCCGTGGGCATAGGCGTAGCCCACGTAGGGCGCGGCCCAGGAGTCCGCCGGAACGTCCTCGAAGGGCGGGGCGCTGTTTTCGGCCAGCGCGTCCTGCTCCAGCCCCATGAGCCGGAGCATCATGACCAGCGCCTGGGTGCGGGTCGGCGCGTCGTCCAGGCCGAGGTCCGTCCCGGAATAGCCCTGGAACAGCCCCAGGGCCGCCAGCGCGTAGCCGAGCTGCGTCTCCCGGTCGTAATTCCGGGTCGTCGGATCCGCCGCCGCGGCGGGCAGGGCCAGCGGCAGCAGCAAGAGCAGCGCCAGGAGCAGGCAAAGCGTACGTTTGAGCTTCATTCGTCCATGTTCCTTTCAACGCGCAAAGGCGTGCTGCAAAATGCGGTTCTGACGCTGTCATTCCGAGCCAGTGCGCACACTGGCGTGGGAATCCGTCTCTTTTTTTGCGGAGAAAACGGATTGCCACGGCTCCGATGGAGCCTCGCAATGACGGTGCGGGCATTTTGCAGCGCGCCCTTTGCACAATATTTACAGCAGTTTGTGCCTTTTCTTCCCCTTGACGCCCTCGCCGCCGCCGGTGGCCTCGCCGAACTTGCGCAGAAGCTCCTTTTGCTCCTTCGTCAGGTTCTTCGGGGTCTCGATGTTGACGGTGACGTACTGGTCGCCGCGGCTGGAGCCGTTTAAGTAGGGGATGCCCTTGCCGCGCAGGCGGAAGGTCGTGCCGGTCTGGGTGCCCTCGGGGATGGTGTATTTCACCTTGCCGTCCAGCGTGGGGACCTCCACCTCGGCGCCCAGGGCGGCCTGCACGAAGGAGATGGGCATCTCAAAGAGGATGCTGCTGCCGTCGCGCTCAAAGAGGGGGTGGGCCTTGACGCTGACCGTGATGAGCAGATCGCCCTTCGGCCCGCCGTTGACTCCGGCGTGGCCCTGGCCCCGCAGGGAGATGGTCTGCCCGTCGTCGATGCCGGCGGGGATGTTGACCGAGATGGTGCGCTGGCGGCGCACCTTGCCCTTGCCGGAGCACTTGGGGCAGGGGTCCTTGATCAGCTTGCCGGTGCCGCCGCAGCGGCGGCAGTCGGCGGTGGAGGCCATGACGCCGAAGGGCGTGCGCTGCTGCACGCGCACCTGGCCGGTGCCGCCGCAGTCGGGGCAGGACTCGGCGCTGGTGCCGCTCTTGCAGCCGGTGCCGCCGCAGTCCTCGCAGTCCTCGATGCGGGGGATGGTGATCTCCTTGGCGCAGCCGAAGGCCGCCTCCTCAAAGCCGATGGCCAGGCGCACCCGCAGGCTTTCACCCTTTTGGGGGGCGGTGCGGCTGCGCGCAGCGCCGCCGAAGCCAAAGCCGCCGCCGAAGATGTTGCCGAGGATATCCCCCAGATCGCCGAAATCGCCGAAATCGCCGAAGCCGCCGCCGAAGCCGCTGTTGGGGTCAAAGGCGGCGTGGCCGTACTGGTCATAGCGCTCCTTCTTCTCCGGGTCGGACAGCACCTCATAGGCCTCGCCGATCTCCTTGAACCGCTCCTCGCAGGCCCTGTCGCCCGGATGCAGATCCGGGTGGTTTTCCTTGGCCAGCTTGCGGTATGCCTTCTTGATCTCGTCCTCCGAGGCACCCTTTTGCAGACCGAGCACCTCGTAATAATCGCGTTTTTCTGCCATAAAGCCCTACTCCGAAACACGGTGATTGCGAACCTGCCTGCGCAGGTCCGCAATCACAGAAACTACATTACACAGATTTATACAACTTTATACAACGAAACGAGCGGCCTTGTCAACCATTACTTCTTGTCGTCGTCCACGACGGTATAGTCCGCGTCGTAATACTGCTGCCCGTCGCCGCCCTGGGGACCGCCGGCCTGGGGACCGCCGGCCTCGGGGCCGGGCTGGGCGCCGGTCTGCTGGTAGAGCTTCTCGCTGACCTTGTAGAACACCTGCGTGAGCGCCTCGGTCTTGGCCTTGATGGCGGCGGTGTCGCTGCCGGAAAGGGCGGTCTTCAGCTCCGCCAGGGCAGCGTCGATCTCGCTCTTGTCAGCGGGGTCGATCTTGTCCTTCATCTCCTCCAGCGTCTTCTCGGTCTGATAGACCATCTGGTCGCCGGCGTTGCGGGTGTCGATCTCTTCCTTCTTGCGGGCGTCCTCGGCGGCGAACTGCTCGGCCTCACGGACGGCCTTGTCGATGTCCTCCTTGCTCATGTTGGAGGAGGACGTGATGGTGATGTGCTGCTCCTTGCCGGTGCCCAGGTCCTTGGCGGAGACGTTCACGATGCCGTTGGCGTCGATGTCAAAGGTGACCTCGATCTGGGGCACGCCGCGGCGGGCCGGGGCGATGCCGTCCAGGTGGAAGCGGCCCAGAGACTTGTTGTCGGCGGCCATTTCGCGCTCGCCCTGGAGCACGTTGACCTCCACGCTGGTCTGGAAGTCCGCCGCCGTGGAGAACACCTGGCTCTTCTTGGTGGGGATGGTGGTGTTGCGGTCGATGAGCTTGGTGCACACGCCGCCCAGCGTTTCAATGCCCAGAGACAGCGGGGTGACATCCAGCAGGAGGATGCCCTCCACGTCGCCGCCCAGGACGCCGCCCTGGATGGCCGCGCCGATGGCAACGCACTCGTCGGGGTTGATGCCCTTGAAGCCTTCCTTGCCGGTCAGCTTCTTCACCTCGTCCTGCACGGCGGGGATGCGGCTGGAGCCGCCCACCATCAGGACCTTGCTCAGATCGGAGGGGCTGAGGCCGGAGTCGGAAAGCGCCTGCTTCACGGGGCCGGCGGTCTTCTCCACCAGGTGCGCGGTCAGCTCGTTGAACTTAGCGCGGGTCAGGTTCAGATCCAGGTGCTTGGGACCGGTGGCGTCGGCGGTGATGAAGGGCAGATTGATGTTGCTGCTGGTGGAACCGGACAGCTCGATCT
>SVKR01000041.1 GCA_015068365.1 Oscillospiraceae bacterium | reverse complement strand
TGCCAAACGACACGTTTGGCAGCGAATGATTTGAAAAATCATTCGCCCGATGCTCATTGCAATGAATACATGGCAAAACAGCGTTGCTGTTTTGCTGCACCGCAAAGCGGTGCGGCGGAACGCTTTGCGGCGTTTCGCCATTATGTAATCATTATGATTTTACTATATCCCGCCCCGCGGCGGATTGCAAGAAGGAGACAAGCCCATGCTGACAGTTTTGACGCCGGAGGCGGCGCTGCAATGCATCTCGGAGCACTTCGGCCCCTGCCTGCCGGGGGAGACGGTGCCGCTGGCGGAGGCCTGCGGGCGCATTCTGGCCGATCCGGTGACGGCGGCGGAGTTCGTCCCGGACTTTGACCGCGCCACGGTGGACGGCTATGCCATACGCGCGTCGGACAGCTTCGGCTGCTCGGACGCGCTGCCCGCCCTGCTGCGCCTGAAGGGGGAGATCGCCATGGGCGCGGCGGCGGAGACGGCGCTGCGAAGCGGGGAGTGCATGGCCATCCCCACCGGCGGTGCGCTGCCGCCGGGTGCGGACGCGGCGGTGATGCTGGAGTACGCCGAGGACTACGGCGACGGCACCATCGGCATCCTGCGCCCCGCCGCGCCCGGGGAGAATCTGATCTTCCGGGGGGATGACGTGCGCCCCGGCCAGAGCGTGCTGCCCGCCGGGCGGCGGCTGACGCCGCAGGACGTCGGCGCGCTGGCGGCGCTGGGCATCGCACGCTTAACGGTGCGCGCCCGGCCGCGCGTGGCGGTGCTCTCCACCGGGGATGAGCTGGTGCCCGTGGAGGCCCGGCCCGGCCCGGGCCAGGTGCGGGACGTGAACTCCGCGCTGCTCGCAGCGCTTTTGACCCGCGCCGGGGCGCAGGTGCAAAGCCTCGGCATCCTCAGGGACGACGATGCCGCACTGGCCGACGCGATGGACGCGGCGCTGGAGCAGTGCGACGCGCTGCTCATCTCCGGCGGCAGCTCCGTCGGGCGCAAAGACGCCACCTGCCGCATCATCGCGCGCGCCGGACAGGTGCTGTTCCACGGCGTCGCCATGAAGCCGGGCAAGCCCACCATCCTGGGCATCGCCCGGGGCAAGGCCGTCTTCGGCCTGCCGGGGCACCCGGCGGCGGCGGCCTTTGCCGCGCAGCTTTTCGTGCTGCCGCTGCTGCGGCGGCTTGCCGGCTGCGCCGCCGGGCTCCTTGCCGTGCCCGCCGCGCTGCGCGAGCCGGTCAGCGCCAACCACGGCCGCGCGCAGTACATGGCCGCGGTGCTGGAGCGGGAAGACGGCGCGCTGTACGCCCGGCCCGTCCGCAGCAAATCCGGCCTCATCACCGCCCTGGCCGGCGCCGACGGCTGGTTTTGCATCCCCCGCGACTGCGAGGGGCTGCCCGCCGGGGCATGCGTTGACGTGTTCCCCTTTGATTCACTCTGAGTACGGGAGGAAGCAGCAATGGCCTTTCAGTATTTGACCAATGTCCCGCTGGACAAGGCGCGGGAGGACTTCCTGCGCGCCATGGAGCAGGCGGGCTTTTCCGCCGGCGCGGAGACGGTGCCGGTGCCGGAAGCCTGCGGGCGCATCACCGCCGCGGCGGTGTATGCCCGCATCTGCGCGCCCCACTATCCCGCCAGCGCTATGGACGGCATCGCCCTGGACGCCCGGCGCACCTTCGGCGCAGGCGAGACGACGCCGGTGACGCTGGCGGCGGAGGACTTTACCGTGGTGGACACCGGCGACCCCATCCCCGACGGCTGCGACGCCGTGGTGATGGTGGAGGATCTGGTGCCGCTGCCCGGCGGGGGCGTGCGCCTTCACGCCGCGGCCGCGCCCTGGCAGAACATCCGCCAGATCGGCGAGGACATCTGCGCCGGGGAGATGATCCTGCCCTCCCACACCGCCGTCACCCCCGCCGCCATCGGCGCCATGCTGGCCGCCGGCGTGCTGGAGGTGGCGGTGCTGCGCCGCTGCGTGGTGGGCATCATCCCCACCGGGGACGAGGTGGTGCCGCCCACGGCGGCGCCGAAAAGCGGCGACGTGATGGAATTCAACTCCTCCATCTTCTCCGCCATGCTGCGCCAGTGGGGGGCCGAGCCCGTGACCTTCCCCATCGTGCCGGACGACAAGGGCGCGCTGCGCTGCGCGCTGGACGCGGCGCTGGAGCGCTGCGACGCGGTGCTGCTGAACGCCGGGTCCTCCGCCGGACGGGAGGACTATGCCGCCGAGGTGATCGGCGAAGCGGGCGAGGTGCTGCTCCACGGCGTGGCCATCAAGCCCGGCAAGCCCGCCATCCTGGGCCGCCGGGGGGCCAAGCCCATCCTGGGCGTGCCGGGCTACCCGGTCTCCGGCATCCTGGTGCTGACGGAGCTTTTCCGCCCGCTGCTGGACGCGTGGAACCGCACGGCGCCCGCGCCGGAGGAGCAGCGGGAGGCCACCCTCGCCCGGACCGTGGTGTCCGGGCTGAAATATCAGGAGTTCGTCCGCGTCCGCCTTGGCATGGTGGGAAAGCGTCTGATGGCCTCGCCACTGAACCGGGGCAGCGGCGTGGTGTCCTCCTTCATGAAGGCGGACGGCATCCTGACCATCCCCCAGGGGCAGGAGGGCATCGAGGCCGGGGAGACGGTGCAGGTGCGCCTTTTGCGCCCCATGGCGGAGCTGGAGCGGACGCTGGTGGTCATCGGCAGCCACGACCCGCTGCTGGACGAGGCCGCCGACCTGCTGCATCTGGCCGACCCCACGCTCTTTATGCAATCGACGCACGTCGGCTCCATGGGCGGCATCCTGGCCGTCCGCCGGGGGGAGACCCACGCCGCCGGCGTCCACCTGCTGGACGAAGCCGACGGCAGCTATAACAGCTCCTATATCAGAAAATACTTCCCCGACGGCGGCGTGCGCCTGGTGGAGTGCGTGGGGCGCACCCAGGGACTGATGCTGCCCCACGGCAACCCGATGGGGATCCGTGCGCTGGAGGATCTGCAGCGCGCCGGCCTTCGCTACGTCAACCGGCAAAAGGGCTCCGGCACGCGCATCCTCATCGACTATCTCTGCCGCACCCGCGGCATGGACCCCACAAAGATCTACGGCTACGACCGGGAGGAGTTCACCCACACCGCCGTCGCGGCGCAGATCGCCGCCGGCTCGGCCGACGCGGGCATGGGCATCTGGTCCGCCGCGCGGCTTTACGATCTGGACTTCCTGCCCGTGTGCATGGAGCAGTATGACCTGCTGATCCCCGACAGCGCCTTTGACACCCCCATGGTGCAGCGCCTGCTGGAGGTGCTGCAAAGCGCGCAGTTCCGCGCGCGCATCGCATCGCTGGGCGGCTATACGCTGCAGCACCCCGGCACCGTGCGGGAGCGGTTCTGACCATGGAGCACACGGACATCGCCGTCATCGGCGCGGGCGTGCTGGGCTGCTTTGCCGCCCGGGCGCTGACGGCCTACGATCTTCACGTCACGGTCCTGGAGGCCCGGGAGGACGCCTGCACCGGCATCACCCGGGCCAACACCGGCATCGTCTATACCGGCTGCGACACGGCTCCCGGCACGCTGAAAACCGAGCTGTGCGTCCGGGCCAACCGGGAGTTTGACGCGCTGTGCCGGGAGCTGGACGTGCGCTTTTCCCGCTGCGGCTCGCTGATGCTGGCCTTCGGGGCGCGCGCGGAGGGCGTTTTGCGGCGGAAGCTGGCGGCCGGGCGCGCCGCCGGCGTGCCGGGACTGCGGCTTCTGGACCGGGCGGAGACGCTGGCGCTGGAGCCGGGAGTTTCCGGGCGCGTCACCATGAGCCTTTACGCCCCCGGCACCGGCACGGTGAACCCCTGGGAGCTGGGGCTGGCGGCCTTTGAAAACGCCCGCCGGAACGGCGCGCGCTTCCGCTTCGGCGAGGAGGTCACGCGCATGACGCGCCGCGGGCGGGGCTTTGTGCTGGAAACGCCGAAGGGGGAATATACCGCCCGCTGCGTCGTCAACTGCGCCGGGCTGAACGCCGCGGCGGTGCGGGAGCTGACGGAGTTGCCGTCCGTGCGCATCTTTCCCACGGCGGGGGACTACCTGGTGCTGGACGACACGGTTTCCGGTGCGCCGCGGCATGTGCTCTTCCACGAGCCGGAGGAGAAGGGCAAGGGGCTGACGCTGGTGCCCACGGTGGACGGCAACGTGCTCCTGGGCCCCACGGAGCGGCCGCGGGAGAGCGCGGCGGACTGGGCCACGGCACAGAGCGGCCTTACGGAGCTTCGCGCGCTGTGCGCCGAGGTCGTGCCCGCGCTGCCGCTGGATGCGGTCATCCGCAGCTTTTCCGCCCTGCGGCCCAACCCCTTTTATGTGCATGCCGCGGCGGGGCAATGGGTGCCGGAGGACCGGTCCATCTCCAGCTTCACCCTGCTCGAAGAGGACGGGCTATACAGCATGATCGGCATCAAGACCCCGGGGCTGACCTGCGCCCATGTGCTGGGGCAGCGCCTGGCCGCCATGGCGGCGGAGCATCTGGGCGGCGTAGGGCCCAACCGCAGCTTTGACCCGGTGCGCCGTGCCATCCCCGCCGTGCACGCCATGGATGAGGCGTCCCGCCGCGCCCTGGCGGCGCGCTGCGGCGATTACGGCGAGATCGTCTGCCACTGCCGCGACGTGACGCGGGGCGAGGTGCTGGAGGCCATCCGGCGCGGCGCCGTCACGCTGGACGGCATCAAGCGGCGCACCGGGGCGGGCATGGGCCGCTGCCAGGGCGCGCGCTGCCTTATGCCGCTGTTGCAGACGCTGGCAGAGGAGACGGGGCTGCGAGCGGAAGAAGTGACGAAGGACGGCGCGGGAAGCGCCGTGGTGCAGCAGGATGGAACACTATGACATTTTGACGGTGGGCGGTGGCGCAGCGGGCATGGCCGCGGCGCTCTCCGCCGCGGAAAAGGGCCGCCGGGTGCTGCTGTGCGAGCGGGCCGCGGCGCTGGGCGGGGTGCTGAACCAGTGCCTGCACCGGGGCTTCGGCCGGGCCTGGTACGGCGAGGATCTGACCGGCGTGGAGTATGGCGGGCGCTTTGCTGCGCGTCTGGCGCACTCCGACGTGACCGTCTGCACCGGGGCGGAGGTGCTCTCCCTCTCTGCGGAGCGCAGCGCCCTCATCTCCGGGCGCACCGGGCTTTTTCGCGTCAGCTTTGACAGGTGCGTGCTCTCCGCCGGCTGCCGGGAGAGGCCCATCGGCGCGCTGCCGGTGTCCGGCACCCGGCCCGCCGGGGTGTTCACCGCGGGCACGGCGCAAATGCTTCTGAACGTCGGCCACTACAGCATCGGCGCTGCCGCCGTCATCCTCGGCAGCGGCGACGTGGGGCAGATCGTGGCCCGCCAGCTGGTGCAGAGCGGGCATAGCGTGGTGGCCATGGTGGAGCAGGCGGACCGGCTGGGCGGCCTTGCACGCAACCGGCGGGAGTGCGTCGAGGCGTATCACATCCCGGTGCTGCTGCGCGCCACGGTGGAGCAGGTGCACGGCGCCGGGCGCGTCAGCGCCGTGACGGTGCGCCATCTGGACACCGGCGCGCGCGAGACGCTGGAGTGCGACACGCTCATCACCGCCGTGGGCCTGGTGCCGGACCGGGCGCTGTGCCGGGGGCTGGAGTCCGGCGGCGCGCTGCCGGACTGGCTGCACCTCGCGGGCAACTGCGCCTTTGTCCACGACATTGTGGACAGCGTGACGGCGGAGGCCATGGCCCTGGGCGCGGAGCTATAATGAAAAAACTGACGGGCGCGTTGCAAAATACGCAATGTGTCATTGCGAGGCCCCGCAAGGGGCCGTGGCAATCCGTTTTTCCTATGAAAGAAAGTACGGATTCCCACGCCAGTGTGCGCACTGGCTCGGAATGACAGGATGGATCGTATTTTGCAACGCGCCCGTTTCCCTTTTTTCCCTTATATCGCGCCTCAGCCCATGTTGGCAAAGCGCTCGATGGTCTTGGTAAAGCGGGCGATGGTCTCGTCCGCGTCGCCGTTCTGGATGCCCTCCAGCACGCAGTGGCGGATGTGACCCTCCAGGATCACCTGTCCGGCCTTGTGCAGGGCGGATTTGGCCGCGTTGATCTGGGCGATCACGTCTTCGCAGGGCACGTCCTCATCGATCATGCGGTCGATGGCGTTGACCTGGCCGATGATTTTTTTCAACCTGCGGTGCAGGTTTTCACTGTCCATACACTGTACCATGGCTCAATCCTCCGTGTTGTAATAGCAGCGCTCGTCCGGGATCAGTTCTGTCATGTTGCGCAGACACAGGGCAATGGTGGACGTGTTGTGCAGCAGCGCGGCGACGCCGGGCGTCACCAGCCCCAGAATGCCCGCCAGCAAAATCGCGCCGTTGGCGGCGATGCCCAGCGTGCCGGTGGTGTGCATCCGCCCCATCAGCCGGTCACTGAGCTCCTTGAGGGCGATGAGCTGCTCCAGGTTGGAGCCGGACAGCGTGATGTCCGCGATCTCCCTGGCGATGTCCGCGCCCTCCTTCATGGCGATGCCCACGTCCGCGGCGGAGAGGGCGGGGGAGTCGTTGATGCCGTCGCCGATCATGATGACGCGGTGGCCGGCGGATTTCTCCTGCTCGACGAAGCGGGCCTTGTCCTCCGGCAGCACCTCGGCAAAGAAACGGTCGATGCCCGCCTCCTCGGCGATGGCGGCGGCGGTGCGCTCGCTGTCGCCGGTCATCATGACGATGTTGCGCAGTCCCGCCTGCTTCAGCCGGCGCACCACCTGCCGGGTCTCCGGCTTGATGGGGTCGTCGATGCCGATGATGGCGGCCAGCTCGCCGTCGATGGCCATGTAAAGCTGGCTGTAGCGCAGCGGCAGGGCGTGCAGCTTTTCCTCGTCCTCCGGGCGCACGCGCGTATTCTCGTCGTCAAAGACGAAGTGGTGGCTGCCGATGACCACCCGCTGCCCGGCGGCGATGGACACGATGCCGTGGGCGACGATGTACTCCGGCTTGGAGTGGGGCACGCCGTAGTCCAGCCCCCGGTCCCGGGCGGCCTTCACCACGGCGCTGGCCAGCGAGTGGGGGAAGTGGGCCTCCAGGTCGGCGGCCAGGGCCAGCATGTCGTTTTCGTCCCGGCCCGCCATGGGCAGCACGGCCTCCACCGTGGGAACGGAGCGGGTCAGCGTGCCGGTCTTGTCGAACACCACGGTGTCCGCTTCGCTGATGAGCTCCAGGTACTTGCCGCCCTTCACGGTGATGTGGTGGGCGCCGGCTTCCCGCATGGCGGAGAGGACGGAGATGGGCATGGCCACCTCGATGGCGCAGGAGAAGTCCACCATCAGCACGCTCGCTGCCTTGGTGACGCTGCGGGTCAGCAGCCAGGTCAGCGCCGCAGTGCCGAAGGTGTAGGGGATCAGCCGGCTCACCAGCTTTTCCGCCTGGCTCTGCGTCACGGCCACCATGCTCTCCGAGCGCTCGATGAACTTCACGATGTTGTCATAGCGGGTCTGGCCGGAGGTCTCCCGCACCTCGATGACCAGGTCGCCCTCGTCGATGGCGGTGCCGGCGTAGACCGTCAGCCCCGGCTCCTTGTGCACGGGGATGCTCTCGCCGGTGAGGGCGGACTGGTTCACCATCGCCTCGCCCTCGACCACCACGCCGTCCAGCGGGATGACGTTGCCCATGTAGACGTGGATGCGCTCGCCCACTCTGACCTGGCCGAGGCTCACCAGCTCGGTGGTCTCGCCCTCCACGCGCCAGACCTTGCTGACGTTCAGCGCCAGGGAGCGGGCCAGATCGTCCACGGACTTTTTGTACGTCCACTCCTCCAGAATCTCGCCCAGCTTCGTCAGGAAAATGATGGAGCCGGCGGTGGGGAAGTCCGCCGTCAGAAGCGAGGCCAGAATGGCGCTGGCGTGGACGATCTCGGCGCTGAACTTTTTCTGCGCCAGATCCTTCAGCCCCGCCCGGATGAAGGGCAGGCCGTTCCAGATCGTCCAGGCATAGCGCAGCGGGGCGGGCAGCAGCAGGCGCTTGGCCACGCGCGCCATGATGAGCGAGCCGATCTCCTCCTTGTACTGCTCGTTGGTGGCCCGGCCGGAGACCGCCGGCACCAGCTTTTTCAGCTCCGGGTCGGATAGGCTCGCCCCCCGGAGGAAGCGCAGCGTCTGCTCCGGGGCGCCGGGCACACAGGGGTCAAAGCGCAAAAGCACCTGCCCCGTGCGCATCAGCACCGAAACGCTGCGGATGCCGGGCTGTTCCCCCAGGGCGTAGTAGAGCGTGTCCGCATCCTCTGCCCCCAGGCGGCGGCAGGCCAGATCCAGCTGCATCTGCCCCTTTGCCCGGTGTAAAACCTTTACTTTCACTCTCGGACGCCTCCTGCGCGCTCAGGTCTCGGCGCCGTTTTCTTCCTCGTATTCCTTGTCCAGCTTCTCGTAGTAGCGCTCGGTCAGCTCCTTGGCCTCGGCGGTGATGTTGCTGACGGCGGCCTGCACCTTTTCGCTGTCGGCCATGATGCGGTCGCGGGCGATCATCGCCCCGGCGAACAGATACTTATAGCCCTTCATCACCAGCTTGCTGGTCAGCACGGACAGCCCTGCGGTGCCCACCACGATGCCGGATGCAAATGCCCAACCCTTTGTCATTTCCTTTTTCCTCCTGTCAGATGGATTCGATATACCCATGCGGGTATCCCTTTCATGTCGTAATATACCATAGGGGGTATGGTAATGCAAGGGCTTTGTCTTGCTTTTTTTGCATAAGCGGAAAGAAACAAAAAAAGGGGGCACGGCGTGATGCCGTGCCCCCGGACTGCTTTGCTTGCCTGGATCAGTCGATGCCCACCATGACGGAGGTGGCCTTGATGACCGCCAGAGCCTCCTTGCCCGCGGCCAGGCCCAGCTCCTCCACGGCGGCGTTGGAGATGGTGGCGGAGAGGGTGTTGCCGCCCAGCACCTCCATGCGTACGATGGAGTTGACCGCACCCTTTTCCACGCTCAGGACCTTGCCGGGGAACTGGTTGCGGGCGCTGAGGGCCAGATGCGCGCCCAGACCCACCATGACCTCGGTGGCCTTGATGACGGCGAAGGCGGGCTTGCCCGCGGCCAGGCCCAGCTCACGGATGGCGGCCATGGAGATGGTGGCGCTGACCGGCGTGCCGTTCACGTCGATGGTCACGATGCCGTTGACGGCGCCCTCCGTCACCTTGCTGACGGTGCCGGAAAACTGGTTTCTTGCGCTGAGTTTCATAATCATAAGTCCTTTCCAATGTATGATTTGCGCCGGGAGCGCACAGGTGCGCGGGATTGTTGGCGCTGCCCGTGTTGTCAGCGTCACGGGCAGCGCCGGTGCCGAGGGGAGAAAGAGAGAAAAGGAAAAAACCTCACAACAGAGGATGGAAGAAAACAAAATGAAATGCCCGTTTCGACTCCGTGAGAATCAAAACGGGCATGGATAGACGCGCACAGCGCCCGCGCATCCGTGGCGCGGCGCATTTTGCGGGCAGGATCATTGCCGTTTTCCTTCTCAAATACGGAGAGCCGCGCCGTTTCCGGCATCGACTTCGGGAGCGCGGCGCCGAGCGCCCGCTCCGGCCAGTGGCCCATAGGCTTTCGCCCTTAGGTCCAAAGGCTTGGAAAACACTTTTTCTATATTATATGCGGCGGCGGCGGGGATTGTCAAGCAAAAACCGCATGGGTCCCTTTTCTCTTAAGTGTTGATGGTTTTAAAATCCATCACTTTTGCCAAATGCAAAGGCAAAGCCCCTTACAACTTATAATTTCCAATAGGACAAAGTAAAAGCAGCCAGAGGATTGAAATCTCTGACTGCTTATTCTATGTCATCAATCTTTTAATTCTTCAATCTTACCAGAATCAATGTAGACCCAGAACTCTTTTAGAACATCTCCACCAAATAGGACTTTAGCATCATGCTCTTCGCCTTTGACATACTCATGGATAGTTACATCAATGGTGTTGCTATCAATCATGGAGAGGCAGGCAGTTGTTTTCTTGGTCATATTGATAACTGCATGAATCTCTTTGTCATTATTAAAGAAAGCTTTGTAATAGTCAACAGCAAAGGTTTCTTGTGAATCAGATTCAGAGTATTCAGACAGACGCCAATTACCGGTGGTATCATTACGAACATCGCCAAACCAGACAAGGGCTTCTTTCTTCTTTAGTTCTTCTTTTTGTTCTTCTTTAGGATCAGTCTTAGGTGCTTCAGTCGGTTTTAAAGTGGGAGCAGTAGTAGGTGCTGTTTTTGCAGGTTCATTAGTCAGGGTAGCAGGTGTAGTAGTCTCTTTAGCTTTATCCTTTGAGCCGCCAGAGCCAGCAATGATGATAATGAGGACTACAGCAATAATGACCCAAAACCACCACTTTTTGAAGATGGGTTTCTTTGCCTTTGGCTCTTTAGGAGCTTTTTCTTTCTTTGCCATAGCATATGCCTCCTATCCTAAGCTGTTTTGGTAAGAATATCATATATTTATACGATAAGCAATCTCAAACTGCAAGAGCAGCCCAATTATTCAGGGCTGCTCTTGCAGTTTGTGCACTTCGACGAATGATTAGAAGATAGGCTCTAAATCAACACCAAAGAGAAAAGGGAACCGCAGCACCGACAGGAACGGATCCGTCTGCCTCAGTCAAACTTCGGGAACTCGATGATGAGCGCCTCGAAGGGGCGCAGGCCGTAGCGCAGCATGTAGGGGTAGCCGTCGCAGTCGTGCTGCTCCGCCGTCATGGGCGGGATGCCGCCCACCTCCGCCGGGTTGCCCTGGCCGGGCAGGGAGTCATAGCTGCTGAACACCCGGGGATAGAGCCCGCCCAGGGGCACGCCCACGGTGTAGTCCCCCACGCCCATGGGGGAGAAGTTCAGCACCACCAGCAGCGCCCCGTCATAGTTCCAGGGGTTGCGGCGGATGTAGCTGAAGATGTTGCGGTCGGCGTCGTGGCGGTTGACCCACTCAAAGGTGGTGGGGTTCTGGCTGTCGGAATAGAGCACCGGGTAGCGCTTGTAAAGCGCCAGAAGGTTGCGCACGCACTGCAGCACGTCCCGGTGGGCAAAGTCCTCCGCCAGGTACCAGTCGATCTCCCGGGCCTCGGACCACTCGCGCTCCATGGCGAAGTCCTGCCCCATGCACAGCAGCTTTTTGCCCGGGTGGGTGAACTGATAGGTGTACAGCGTTTTCAGCGTGGCCAGCCGGTCGCCCTGGCTGCCGGGGGCCTTTTCCGCCATGGAGCGCTTCGGGTGCACCACCTCGTCGTGGCTGAGCACCAGCACCCAGTTCTCCGCAAAGGCGTAATCCACCGTGTGGGCCAGCTCCTCGTGGTGGAAGCGGCGGTAGACGGGGTCCTTGGACACATAGCGCAGGGAATCGTTCATCCAGCCCATGTCCCACTTGAGCGTAAAGCCCACCCCGTCCCAGCGCACGTCGCGGGTGATGCCGTCCTCAGTGGAGGAGTCCTCCGCGATGAGGTAGCCGGTGGTGGCGCCGCAGACCGTGGTGTTGAGCTGCTGCAGAAAGGCGCGGCTTTCCAGGTTGATGCGCCCGCCGAACCGGTTGGGCCGCCAGTCCTTGCGGGAATAGTCGGCATAGAGCATGGCGGCCACGGCGTCCACCCGCAGCGCGTCGATGTGGAATTCCCGCACCCAGTAGCAGGCGCTGGAAATGAGGAAGGAGCGCACCTCGGGCTTGCTGTGGTCGAAGGCGTTGGTGCCCCATTCGGGATACTCCCGGCGCAGCGGGTCCACGGACTCATACAGGGGCGTCCCGTCAAAAAACTCCAGGCCGAAATCGTCCTTGGGGAAGTGGGCCGGTACCCAGTCCAAAATGACGCCGATGCCCGAGCGGTGCAGCCGGTCGACAAAATAGCGGAAGTCGTCCGGGGTGCCGTAGCGGGCGGTGGGGGCATAAAAGCCCGTCACCTGATAGCCCCAGGAGCCGTCAAAGGGATATTCGCAGATGCCGATGAGCTCCACGTGGGTATAGCCCATCCAGGTGACGTACTCCGCCAGCTGGTCGGCCAGCTCGCTGTAGGAGAGGCAGCCGTCGGGGTCAGAGCCGTCATAGCGCTTTTTCCACGAGGCAAGGTGCACCTCATAGATGGCCATGGGCTTTTGCAGCACCTGGCTGTTGTCCCGTCCGGCCTGGTATGCCCCGTCGCCCCAGGGATAGCTGTCCAGGGCGGCGACGATGGAGGCGTTTTGCGGGCGCTTTTCGGCGCGGAAGGCGCAGGGGTCGGCCTTGTAGCGCTTTACCCCGTCCGCCCCGGTGACCACGAAACGGTAGGCGTCCCCGACGCCGACGTCGGGGAGGAAGCATTCCCAGACCGCGCCGTCCGCGGCGCAGCGGTGCATCCCCTTTTCGTTCTCCCAGCCGGTCCTGGCGGTCAGAACGCTGACGGAGCGGGCGTTCGGCGCCCAGACGGCGAAGCGCGTGCCGGCGACGCCGTTTTCCCTGTCCGGGTGGGCGCCCAGCTTTCGGTACAGCTCATAGTCGGTGCCCTGGTGGAACAGAAAGGCGTCATAGTCGGTGAACACGGCAGAGGATTGCTTTTCGCTTTGCATGGCGTCTCCCTCATTTCTGAAATAGAATCGGTATCAAATCCGGGCTATGCCTGCTCCGGCAGCAGAATGCACGCGCTGTGGGCGGGCAGGGTGAGCCAGAGCATGCCGCCGTGCACCCGCCCGGCGGGCAGTTCCTTTTCGGTAAAGCCGCCCTCGTCCGTGGCGAACACGCGCCGCAGCGCCGTGCCGTTCGGCAGGCCCACGTCCCGCAAGGGGAGGGTCAGCGCCTGGGGCGCGTCCAGGTTATTGCAGGCGATGACGGCCATGCCGCTTTTATCAAAGCGGGCGTAGGCGATGAAGCCGTGCCCGGCACAGACGGGCTGCATGCTGCCCTGCCGCAGCAGCGGCAGGCGGCGGCGCAGGGCGATCAGCGCCCGGTGCAGCGCGATCAAATCCGTGTCCTCCCTGCCCCAGGGATAGGTGCGGCGGTTGTCCGGGTCGGTCCAGCCCACCTGGCCGGCCTCGTCCCCGTAATAGATCGTGGGGGCGCCGGGCCAGGTCATCTGCACCAGCACGGCCAGGCGCAGCACGGATTTGTCCACGCCCTCCCCGGCGGCGGCGCTGCCGGCGCTGTCCAGCCGCCCAACGCGCCCGTTGGTGCGGGTGAGGAAGCGGCTGTGGTCGTGGTTGCTGAGCTGGTTCATGGCGCATTGCAGCGCGCCGGTGGGCAGGCGGGACATGGCCTGGCGCATGGTGTAGAAAAAG
The DNA here is from genome assembly GCA_015068365.1 of Oscillospiraceae bacterium. Classification (GTDB taxonomy): domain Bacteria; phylum Bacillota; class Clostridia; order Oscillospirales; family Oscillospiraceae; genus SVKR01. The sequence goes on along the minus strand of SVKR01000041.1, from coordinate 13,413 downwards.
GCGGGACCGTTGTTTTTCAGATCGTCCCGGCGGAAGTCGGAGTGCTTTTCCATGCCGGTGAGGAAGAAGGTCAGCGGCTCCATGAACGCGTCATAGTTCATGACGCTGTCCCACTCGTCGCCGCGCAGCCACTCGCCGGGATCGCCGTAATGCTCCGAGAGGATGAGGATCTGCGGGTTCACCGCCTTGACCCGGCGGCGGAACTCCTTCCAGAAGCGGTGGTTGTACTCCCGGCTGTGGCCCAGATCGGCGCCCACGTCCAGCCGCCAGCCGTCGATGCAGTAGGGGGGCGAGGCCCACTTTTCCGCGATGCGGAAGATCTCCTCGCACAGCGCGCCGGAGTTTTCATAGTTGAGCTTGGGCAGCGTCTCCACGCCCCACCAGGCCTCATAGTCCTCCGCGCCCTGGAAGTTGAAGTAGCCGCGGTAGGGGCTGTTGGCATTGCCGAAGGCGCCGGGGCGGAGGGCGTCGCGGTAAAGGCCCTCGCGGTCCATCCAGCGGTGGAACGAGCCGCAGTGGTTGAATACGCCGTCCAGAATGAGCTTCATCCCCCGGCTGTGCAGGCTCTGGCACAGCTGGGCAAAGTAAGCGTCGGCGGCGGCGAGGTTTTCCGCGTCCGTGCTGCGCACGGCATAGTCCCCGTCCTTTGCCAAAGGGGCAAAATGGGGGTCGATGTGGTCATAGTCCTGGGTGTCATATTTGTGGCTGGAGGGGGAGACGAAGAGGGGGTTGAAGTACAGCACCTCCACGCCCAGGCCCTGTAAATAGTCCAGCTTCTGCTCCACGCCCTGCAGGTCGCCGCCGTAGAAGCAGCGGAAATCCCCGATCCGGGGCGGGGCGTCCCAGCCGGGGGCGTGCTGCACGGCCTCCCCGGCGTAGACATACTCCGCCGGGCGCACGTCGTTGCGCGCATCGCCGTTGCAGAAGCGGTCGGTAAAGATCTGGTACTGCACCGCGCCGCGGGCCCAGTCCGGCGCGTGGAAGCCGGGGATGATGCGGAAGGCGTGGGCCTCATCGGGGAAGGCGAGCGATTCCTGCACGGCGGCGCCGGAGCGCTTGTAGTGGATCAGAACCTCCTGCCAGCGGATGAGGAAGGAGTAAAACACCGTCTCCGCGCCGCAGAGGAGCTGCGCCTCGAACCAGTCGAACACCGCGTCCGTGCGCGCAAGGCGCATGGGGATCTCCGCCTCCGCAGGGCCCAGAAGGAGATAGACGGCGGCGGGCACGCCTTTTTTCATGCGCAGCCGGATGGTCACCACATCGCCCGCGTCCGGCTCATCGGGTGAGCGGAACAGCGCCGTTTCATCGCTGAATACGGAGGAGAGCACTTCCTGAAATTGTGCCGACTGTAGATCCATGGTTTTCGCTGTCCCCCGGCGGGGACTCCTTTCTTAATCTGTCTTCGCTGCCGCCTGGTCTTTCTCCCAAATGAGCTCCTCCAGCGTCTGGTAAAGCCGCTCCGGCTCCACCGGCTTGCTCAGATGGGCGTTCATCCCCACCTGCAGCGAGCGCTGCACGTCCTCGTCAAAGGCGTTGGCCGTCATGGCGATGATGGGGATGGTCTTCGCGTCCGGGCGGTCCAGGGCGCGGATGGCCGCGGCGGCTTCCAGCCCGTCCATCTCCGGCATGCGCACGTCCATCAGAATGGCGTCATAGCTGCCGGGGGCGCTCTGTGCGAACATCTCCAGGGCGATGCGGCCGTTTTCCGCGTGGTCGATCTTCGCGTCCTTCATGTCAATGAGCTGCTGCATGATCTCGGCGTTGATGAGGATGTCCTCCGCCATGAGGATGTGCCGCCCGGCCAGGCTGGCCCGTCCGCGGACGCGGAACAGGTCGATGTTGCGCTTGCGGGCCACGCGCTCAAACTCGTCAATGACGTTGGAGGCAAACAGCGGCTTGGCCAGAAAGCTGTCCACCCCGGCGCGCAGCGCCTCGTCCATGATCTCGTCCCAGTTGAAGCTGGTGAGGATGATGATGGTCTCGCCGGTGAAGTGCTGCCGGATCTGCCGGGCGGTCTCCAGTCCGTCCATCTCCGGCATCTTCCAGTCCAGAAGCACCATGTTGTACGGCGTGTGCTTGGCCTGCTGCAGCTCCAGCATGTGCAGCGCCTCTTTCCCGCTCCGGCAGGTGTCCGCCCGGATGCCCATCTCGTCCAGGACAAGGCGGGCGTGCTCCGCGGCAACGGCCTCGTCGTCCACCACCAGGACATACATGTCCCGCGGGTGGATGTAGCTGCTGTCCGCGCCCTGGCGGTCGCTGTTTTTGAAGGTGACCACCACGGTGAACTCCGTGCCCACGCCCTTCTCCGAATCGACGGAGATGGTGCCGTTCATCAGCTCCACGATGTTTTTGGCGATGGCCATGCCAAGCCCGGTGCTGCCGTATTTGTTGCTGCGGCCGCCGTTTTCCTGGGTGAAGGATTCAAAGACCTTGGGCAAAAACTCCTTCGACATGCCCACGCCGGTGTCCTTGACCACGAATTTGATGGTGCTCTGGTCGGCGAAGGTGGCCGTGCGCTCCACCGTGAGGGTGACGGAGCCGGGGGCCTCGGTGAACTTCACGGCGTTGCTGAGGATGTTGATGAGCACCTGCTTCAGCTTCATGTCGTCGCCGATGTAGTTGTCGCTGACGCCGCCGATGAGCCTGCACTCGTATTTCAGGCCCTTTTCGCCGCACTGGCTCTTGACCATGGTGTTGATCTGCTCCAGCATGCCCCGGAAGGAGAACTCCTCCTTGCGCAGCACCATGTGGCCGGATTCGATGCGGCTCATGTCCAGTATGTCGTTGATGAGCCCCAGCAGGTGCCGGGCGCTGCCGCCGATCTTCTCCAAGTATTCCCGCGTCTCCTCCGGCAGCTCCGGCGCGCGCAGGGCCAGCGAGTCCAGGCCGATGATGGCGTTCATGGGGGTGCGGATCTCGTGGCTCATGTTGGAGAGAAAGGCGGTCTTGGCCATGTTGGCGTTCTCCGCCGCCTCCAGCGCCTCCTGCAGCGCCTGGTTCTTTGCCATGGCGTCGCGCATCTCCGCGTCGATGATCGTCAGCCCCAGCCCCACCGCGTGGACGATGTGGTCATCCCGGTCCTCCGGGTGGCGCACGCCGGCCATGCGGATCATTTCGTAATATTCCTTGCCGCCGCGGCGGGCCAGATAGCGGTAGGCGATGATGGGGCTTTGCGCCAGCCCGTCCCGGATGCTGCGCGGGTCGATGAAGCGGAGGAACTCCTCCCGATAGCCCTCGGCCACGCAGTCGTTGGCGTACTTCACGAACTGCGCGTGATAGGGGAAGTGGACCCCCTCGGGGTGCTGCTCCTGGTCCGTGGGGTCGGCACGGTAGCACACCGCGTCGTCCCGGTCCAGGTCCACGTGATAGACGCAGCGGTAGTCGGAGGCCAGCGCCGTGATCATGCGGTCCTGCTCCTGTTCGCGGGCGAACATGGCCCCCTCGGCGGTCATCAGCGCCAGATCCACGCACATGCCCAGAATGCACTCCCGCCCGGACGCGTCGGTGAACTTTGTCTTGGTTGTCTGGAAGTGACGGGGGTTACCCGCGGCATCCTTCACATCGTCGATGTAGACGTAAGGGGCGTCCGATTCCAGCGCCTGCCGGTCCTTTTCCGCGAAATGGGCGGCGGTGAGCGCGTCAAAAAGCTCAAAGTCCGTCCGGCCGATGATCTCCTCCGGCGCAGTCTTGCGGGCATAGGCCGCGAAGGCCTCGTTGCAGGCCAGATAGCGCCCGGTGGCCGCATCCTTGGAAAAAACCATCGCCGGCAGGTTGGAAAGCAGCGCCGCTGCCGCATTTGACTGTGCTTGCATCCTTCGATCCCCTCCTGCTGCGTTTCTCGGAAGGTATAATTCTATATTGTATATCATACGCCGAATCCCGCCGCCGCGCAAGAGCGCAGACGGTTGTTTTCGCCATCCGATCATCATTATAAAAAGAATGCATAACAAAAAACCGTTGACAAAACGGTAATTCGGTCGTATTATGGGTAACGCCTTTGGGGCATAAGCTGCGGCTAACCAATTGCCGCGGCGGCCCCGGGATGACAAGCGAATACGGATGCTTTTCACAGCAGCCCAGCGCTGCACATGGAAGGGTTTCAGCCCCACGAGCAGGTCACTGTCGGAGGACGCGGCAAGCGGACTCCAAGTCAGACACATGGTGGAAAGCAGCACACTGTTCCAGTGCAATGGGTGTGATGAAAATGCAACGATGCGCGGAACCTTTTTATGAAAGGCTCCGCTTTTTTTGTAAAATGCGCCGCGCCTGGAACCGTGATTCCGGGCGCGGCGATTTTTGTTCCCAGTAAAAATGAACATAAAAACAAACGGAAGGAAGGAACAACACAAGATGAAAAAGACGATCGCACTTCTCCTCAGCGTGCTGATGCTCGCTGCGCTGCTTGTCGGCTGCGGCAGCTCCGGCGCCGGCACCACCGCCGCCGGCACCGCCTCCGGCTCCGCTTCCGGCTCCGGCGCGGCCTCCGGCTCCGCCGCCGCTGCGAAGACGCTGAACTTCGGCCTGGAGGCCTTCTCCGACGGCATCATCAACCCCATGAACCAGACGAACACGGCCTGGAACTGCATGCGCTACGGCGTCGGCGAGTGCCTGTTCAAGTTCAGCGACAGCATGGTCCCCGAGCCCTGGCTGGCCGAGTCCGTGAGCTCCAATGACGACTTCACCGTCTGGACCATCACGCTGCGCGACGGCATCAAGTTCTCCAACGGCGACGCGCTGACCGCCACCAAGGTCAAGGAGTCCTTTGACTGGACCAAGACCGAGGGCCCCAACGGCACGACCTCTCCGCAGAAGTATCTGCCCTATGAGGCGGAGGTCGTTGCGGACGACGCTGCCCGCACCGTGACCATCACCCTGCCCAAGGCGGACAACAACCTGCCCGGCAAGCTGGCCTATCCCGCCATGGAGATCATCAACGTTTCCGCCACGACGGACTTTGACTACTATGTGATCGGCACCGGCCCCTACATGGTCCAGAATGCCGAGCCCCGCGTCGGCTACACCATGGTCAAGAACCCCAATTATTATGAAGATGTTCCCTATGACACCGTGAACATCGTCTTCCTCGGCCTCGAGGCCAAGGCCAGCGCCCTGCAGTCCGGCCAGGTCGACCTGGTGGAGAATGTCTCCATCCCCTCCAACATTGCGCTGATCCAGGCCGATCCCAACCTGACCTACGACAGCGCCCCCGGCGTGCGCACCGCCTTCAGCTGGATGAACATGTCCGAAGGCCGCCCCCTGAGCGACAAGGTGCTGCGCCAGGCGATCCTGATGGCCATCGACAACGAGACCATCTCCGCCTCCAACACCATCGGCGGCATGTACAAGGCCGGCTTCTCTGTGCTGCCCAGCAACCTGGATTTCGGCTATGAGAATCTGAACAACCCCTACAAGTATGACCTCGCCGCGGCCAAGAAGCTGCTCACCGACAACGGCTACAGCTATGACGGCGACAAGCTGATGAAGGACGGCCAGCAGGTCACGCTGGTTTACTACAGCTATGACGGCCGTCTGCTCAACGAGATGACCGAGGCCCACCAGCTCTATCTGGAGGCCCTGGGCATCAAGGTCGACCTGAAGGAGTCCACCTCCGGCGACTGCTGGGACCAGATGGGCGCGGGCAACTTTGACCTGTGCAACAACAACTGGACCACCGTCGGCACCGGCGACCCGACCGAGTACATGTACAACTGGTATTCCAAGGCCGGCGACGCGGTCAACTTCAGCCGCTATGCCAACCCGGAGTATGACAAGCTCTACGACGAGTACACCTCCAACTTTGACACCGCCGCCCGCAAGGAGATCATGCAGAAGATGCAGCAGATTCTGGTCGACGACGCGGTCGCCATCATCGACGGTTACTGGTCCAGCTCCTTCGCCTTCAACAGCAAGAGCGTCGGTGAGGCCCACATCCACACGGCGGACTATTACTGGCTGACCAACGAGATCAAGCCCGCCGCCTGATTCCCGGCACATACGATCTTTTTATGCGGAAAGGGCGCAGCGCGCCCTTTCCGCTCCCGTTGTTATGAACGGAATACTCTGCTGTATGGGAGAGATGGAAATTGAGCAGAAAACAGCTCACATCACGGCTTTTGCAGATGGTCATCGTGCTCATCGGCATCAGCTTTCTGACGTTCTTACTCACGTTTCTTTCTCCGGGCGACCCCGTCCGGAACATGTATATCTCCATGGGCATGATCCCCGACGAGGAGATCATCGCCGAGACCCGTGAGGCGATGGGCCTGAACGATCCGTTTCTGACCCAGTATTTCCACTGGCTGGGCAACTGCCTGAAGGGAGACTTCGGCACCTCCTTCTCCTGGAACAAGCCCGTGGTCTCGCTTCTGGCCACGCGAATCTGGCCGACGCTGAAGCTGACGCTGTGTTCGCTGGTGCTGATGCTGATCATCGCGGTTCCGCTGGGCGTGCTCTCAGCGGTCCATAAAAATAAGTTCATCGACTATCTGGTCCGTGTCATCACGTTCATCGGCGTGTCGCTGCCGAACTTCTGGGTGGGCCTTCTGCTGATCCTGTGGTTCGCGGTCCGGCTCAAGCTGCTGCCGGTGGTCTCCTCGGGCGGCGATCTCAAGAGCCTCATCCTGCCGTCGGTCACCCTGGCCGTCGCCATGAGCGCGAAATATACCCGCCAGGTGCGCACCGCCGTGCTGGAGGAGCTCTCTTCCGACTATGTCATCGGCGCCCGCGCCCGGGGCGTGAAGGAGAGCAAGATCCTCTGGGGCAACGTCTTTCCCAACTCGCTTCTGCCCCTCATCACCATGCTGGGACTGTCGATCGGCTCGCTGCTGGGCGGCACCAGCGTGGTGGAGGTCATCTTCTCCTATCCCGGCATGGGCAAGCTGGCCGTGGACGCCATCACCACGCTGGACTACAACCTGGTGCAGGGCTTCGTGCTCTGGGTGGCGATCATCTACATGGTGGTCAACCTGCTGGTGGACCTGAGCTACAACTACATTGACCCGCGCATGCGGCTGCGGCGGTGAGGTGCACGGCATGGAAAAGAAAAAGAACAGATTCCTGAGCAACAAGGTCTTCGTGTTTTTCGCCATCCTCGCCATCCTCATCTGCCTGGTCGCGGTTTTCGCGCCCCAGATCTGCGGCGATGTGGACCCCGCCGCGGGCGACCTTTCGCAGGCCATTATGGCCCCCAGCGCCGCCCACCGCTTCGGCACCGATAAGATGGGCCGCGACATCTTTGCCCGCGTCATCTACGGCGCGCGCTCCAGCCTCTCCTCCACGCTGATCCTTGTGGCGGTGATCCTGGTGCTCGGCACCTTCCTCGGCATCATCACCGGCTATTTCGGCGGCTGGGTGGACGCCGTCATCATGCGCATCGCGGATATGATGATCGCCTTCCCCGGACTGGTGCTGGCCATCGCGGTGGCGGGCATCCTGGGGCCGAGCATGCGCAACGCCGTCATCGCCATCGCCCTGGTGAGCTGGCCGAAGTACGCCCGCCTGGCCCGCAGCCTGGTCATGAAGATCCGCCACACGGATTTTGTGGCCGCCGCGCAGGTCACCGGCTCCAAGACCGGCTATATGCTCTGGAAGTACATGCTGCCCAACACCATCACCACGCTGGTCATCACGGCGGCGACTGACATCGGCTCCATGATGATGGAGCTGGCGGCGCTGAGCTTCCTCGGCTTCGGCGCACAGCCGCCCACACCGGAATGGGGCAAAATGCTCAACGACGGGCGCACCCTCATTCAGACCGCGCCCTGGACCATGATCTATCCCGGCCTTGCCATCTTCATCACTGTCGTGGTCTTCAATATGCTCGGCGATTCGCTCCGGGATATTCTGGACCCGAAGTCTGAGTAAGGGGGGAGATCCATGGCACTGCTTGAAATCAACAACATCGATATCTCCTACGGAAAAACCGTGACGGTCAAGGACTGCTCCATCTCTCTGGACAAGGGGGAGATCTGCTCCATCGTGGGCGAAAGCGGCTCCGGCAAGACCACGGTCATCCGCGCCGTGCTCGGCCTGCTGGCCGGCGGCGGCAAGGTCACGGCCGGCGACATTATTTACGAAGGCCGCAGCCTGCTGACGCTGAACGACAGGGAGTGGCGCGCCCTGCGCGGCCACGACATCTCCATGATCTTCCAGGACTCCGGCGCCATGATGAATCAGACGCGTCTGATCGGGAAAACCTATGTGGAATACATCCTGACCCACGAGAACATCTCCAAGAAGGAAGCCTGGGAAAAGGGCGCGGAGATGCTGGGGCGCATGCGCCTGCCGGACCCGGACCGCATCATGCGCTCCTATCCCTTCCAGCTCTCCGGCGGCCAGCGCCAGCGCGTCGGCATCGCAATGGGCATGACCTATCAGCCCCGGCTGCTGCTGGCGGACGAGCCCACGAGCGCCCTGGACGTGACGACCCAGGCGCAGATCGTGCGCCAGATGATGGAGCTGCGGGACGAGTACGGCACCGCCATCATCATCGTCACCCATGACCTGGGCGTCGCCTCCTACATGGCCGACAAGATCGTCGTCATGAAAAACGGCGTGATCGAGGACCAGGGCACCCGGGAGCACATTCTGCACGAAACTGAGAACGCCTACACCAAAAAACTGATGGAGGCCGTTCCGTCGCTGGGAGGGAAACGCTATGTTTGACGAGAAAGACCTGGTCCTGGAGGCAAAGCACGTCACCCGGCGCTTTCCCGCCGCCGGCGGACGCGAGCTGGTGGCCTGCAACGACGTGAATCTGAAGATGTACCGCGGCAAGACCCTGGGCCTCGTGGGCGAAAGCGGCTGCGGCAAGAGTACCTTCATGCGGTTTCTTGTCTGGCTGGACAAGCCCAGCGAGGGCGAGATCTGGTTCCGCGGCAAGGACATCACCAAGCTGAAGGGCAGGGAGCTCTGGGAAAACCGCCAGCACATCCAGATGGTGTTCCAGGACCCCTCCACCTCCTTCAACCCCAAAATGAAGATCCGCGACATCGTCTGCGAGCCGCTGCTGAACTTCAAGCGCATCAAGCACTCGGAGAAGGACGCGCGCGCCCGGGCGCTGCTGGAGATGGTGGAGCTGCCCGGCGAGTTTGCCGACCGCTATCCCCACAATATGTCCGGCGGCCAGCGCCAGCGCGTGGCCATCGCCCGCGCCCTGGCACTGGAGCCGGAGATCGTCGTCATGGACGAGGCCACCAGCGCCCTGGACGTGAGCGTGCAGGAGACGGTGATCGAGCTGATCACCAAGCTGCAGCGGGAGAAGAACATCACCATCGGCTTCATCTGCCACAATCTGGGCCTCATCCAGTCCTTCTCCCACCAGATCGCCGTCATGTATCTGGGCAACATCGTGGAGGTCATGCCCGGCGAGGGCATGGCGGACGTGTGCTGCCACCCCTACTCCAAGGCGCTGCTGGACGCGGTGTTCGACACCAAAATGGACTTCTCCAAAAAGATCGAGCCCATCAAGGGCGAGCCGCCGAGCCCCCTGGACGTGCCCGCCGGCTGCCCCTTCGCCGACCGCTGCCCCCACTGCATGGACATTTGCAGGCGGGAGCGCCCGGTGCTGCAGCCCCTGGGGCCGGAGCATGAAGTGGCATGCCACCTGTTCAAGAAAGGAGAGACGGCATGATAAAAAAAGCGATCGCACTGATCCTTGCGCTGGCCCTCTGCCTTGCCGTCGCGGCCTGCGGCAGCGCATCGCAGCCTGCCGCTCCCCGCTATACGTCGGAGCCTGTGCACAAGATCGGCGTCATCGTCTATAACACCGGCGACGAGGAGGTCATCGGCTTCCGCGAGTATCTGCAGGGCTACATCGAGAGCAACTTCCAGATGGTGCAGTTCGTCTACTCCGGCTCCATCACCACCCCGGAGGAGGAGCTGGACTTCATCCAGAAGGCCTGCGACGAGGGCGTGGAGGGCTTCATGAGCTTTCTGAGCCAGGACCTGGCCGCCGAGGTGGCGCTGTGCGAGCAGAACAAAGCCTACTATCTGCTGGCCTCCGGCACCGTCTCCGACGAGGCCTTTGACGCCGTGGCGGACAACCCCTGGTTCCTGGGCGTGTTCGGGCCGGGCAAGGCCTTTGAGTTCCAGGCCGGGGCGGACATGGCCCGCTTCTTCGCCGAGCAGGACATCGGAAACCGCTATTTCATCCTCTCCGGCGGCGCGCCGATGGGCAACGAGATGCACTATCAGCGCACGCTGGGCATCCTCAACGCCTTCGCGCTGGCCTACGGCATCAGCTATTCCGTCTCCCGCGAGGAGCTGGCGCGGACGGACCAGCCCGTGACGCTGACGCTGGACGACAAGCTGACCGTGACCATCTGCCCAGGCTATGTTTCCCGGGCGGCCTTCCTGGAGACGGCGAAGCGGAGCTATGCCGATGGGAGCTATGACGCGGTGCTGTCCGTGCTGCCCCCGGCGGAGATGATCGGCGTCATCGGCAAAACTCCGCTGGGCGTGGTGGACGCCTTCCACACCCGCAATCTGCAGCTGTTCAACGACGGCACGCTGCGATACTGCATCGGCAAATACAGCTCCATGGTCGGCCCGGCCTTCGCGCTGATGCTCAACGCCGTCACGGGCTATGCCGATGACTTCCGCCTGAACGGCAAGGCCGTGCGCGTCACCCAGGGCTTCTGGGTCGCCGAGAGCGCGGAGGACTACGCGGCGAAGTACACCCTGTCCAGCAGCGCGTCCAAAAACGCCTACAGCTTTGAAGATCTGGTGAAGGTCATCCGCATCTACAACCCGGACGCAACCCTCATCGAGCTGATGGGGCTGGCGGAGGCCTGCTCCTACTTCGCGGTGGAGGCGCGGCGCAGCATGCTGCCCGCCGCAGGCTGAGTTACCCATTGACAACCGCCCGGACGCGCTATAAAATAACCCCCGGGGACGCTTGCAAACGCGCCCCGTGCATGGTACGATTCGGAAGAACAAACAAAAATCTGGAAAGGAAATAAATGCAATGAAAAAGAGCTACAAGATCGAAGTGGACTGCGCCAACTGCGCCAATCTGATGGAGGACGCCGCCAAGAAGACCCCCGGCGTCAAGGACTGCACCGTCAGCTTCATGACGCTGAAGATGAAGGTGGAGTTTGACGAGGGTGCGGATGCCGACGCCGTCATGAAGGCCGTGCGCGACAACTGCAAGAAGGTCGAAGAGGACTGCGAAGTCTACATCTGAGAGAATTGCAGATACAGCCGGCGCACCGCTTGCGCCGGCTGTATTTCGGAGAGGAATACATAGAATATGAACAAAAAACAGAAAACGCTGCTTTGGCGCATCATCATCGCGGCCATTTTCTTCGTGCCCCTCTACCTCATCAGCGAGGACATCGTCCATGTGGAGATGCCGAAATGGGCCATCATCCTCCTGTTTCTGATCCCCTATCTGCTGGTGGGCTACGACATTCTGCGCAAGGCCTTCAACGGCATCCGCCACGGCCAGGTCTTTGACGAAAACTTCCTCATGACCGTGGCCACCATCGGCGCCATCGTCCTGGGCGAGTACGGCGAGGGCGTGGCGGTCATGCTGCTGTACCAGGTGGGTGAGCTGTTCCAGAGCTACGCCGTGGGCAAGTCCCGCCGCAACATCAGCGAGCTGATGGACATCCGCCCGGACTATGCCAACCTGGAGCAGCCAGACGGCTCCACCGAGCAGGTGGACCCGGACGAGGTGGAGATCGGCAGCATCATCGTGGTCAACCCCGGCGAGAAGATCCCCCTGGACGGCGTCGTCGTGGAGGGCGCCTCCGCCCTCAACACCAGCGCCCTGACGGGCGAGAGCAAGCCCCGCGAGGTGGGCGTGGACGAGGACGTGCTCAGCGGCTCGATCAACATGACCGGCGTGCTGCGCATCCGCACCACCACCGAGTTTGACGAGTCCACCGCCTCCAAGATCCTGGACCTGGTGGAAAACGCCGCCTCCCGCAAATCCAAGAGCGAGAACTTCATCTCCAAGTTCGCCAAATACTACACCCCCATCGTCTGCTACTGCGCGCTGGCGCTGGCGATTTTGCCGCCGCTGTTCGTCATGCTGACCCACATCGGCCAGGACGCCTACGCCTCCACCGGCGCGCTGTGGAGCACCTGGGTGCTGCGCGCCTGCACCTTCCTGGTCATCTCCTGCCCCTGCGCCGTGGTCATCAGCATCCCCCTCAGCTTCTTCGCGGGGCTGGGCGGGGCCAGCAACCAGGGCGTGCTCATCAAGGGCTCGAACTATCTGGAGACCCTGTCCCAGGTCAAGGTGGTGGCCTTTGACAAGACCGGCACCATCACCAAGGGCAACTTCGCCGTCACGGCGGTGCACCATTCGCCTCTGGACGACGAGACGCTTCTGGAGTACGCCGCGCTGGCGGAGTGCCACTCCTCCCATCCCATCAGCCGCAGCCTCCGGGAGGCCTACGGCAAGCACATTGACCCGAGCCGCGTCAGCGACGTGCAGGAGATCAGCGGCCACGGCGTCATCGCAAAGGTGGACGGCAGATCCGTCGCCATCGGCAACGAAAAGCTGATGGCCAAGGTGGGGGCGGAGTATCACCCCTGCAGCCATGTGGGCACCATCATCCATGTGGCCCTGGACGGAGATTACTGCGGCCACATCGTCATCTCCGACGAGCTGAAGGAGAACTCCAAGGAGGCCATGGCCGCCCTGAAGCGGGCGGGCGTCGCCAAGACGGTCATGCTCACCGGCGACGCGAAGAGCGTTGCCGAAAAGGTGGCCGCCGAGGTCGGGCTCACCGATTACCGCGCCGAGCTTTTGCCGGCGGATAAGGTCAAGTGCGTGGAAGACCTCCTGGCCGAGTGCACCGGGAACGACCGCCTGGCCTTCGTGGGCGACGGCATCAACGACGCCCCCGTGCTCTCCCGCGCCGACATCGGCATCGCCATGGGCGCCCTGGGCTCCGATGCCGCCATTGAGGCGGCGGACGTGGTGCTGATGGACGACGACCCGCTGAAGATCGCCAAGGCCATCCGTATCTCCCGCAAATGCCTGGGCATCGTCAAGCAGAACATCGTGCTGGCGCTGGGCGTCAAGCTGATCTGCCTGGTGCTGGCCGCCGTCGGCATCGCCAACATGTGGATCGCCATCATCGCGGACGTGGGCGTGATGATCCTCGCCGTGCTCAACGCCATCCGCTGCCTCTTTGTGAAGAAGCTGTAATACCGCATTTTCCCCAAACAGGCAGGGCGCCTTTCGGCGCCCTGCCTGTTTTGCCGCTATGATGCAGAGTTGGACAGCTTTGAAAAAATCGCACAAAATGAAAAATATGTAGGTTCTACAATGATGTGTGACAGATAGCAAAAAAAGAATAGCGAATAGAGAGTACCTGTGTTAGGGTTGAGTTGCTCAGACAAAACCGAAAGGCAGGTGTACCTCTATTCGCTATGAACAAGATAACACAAACCGCC
>SVKR01000040.1 GCA_015068365.1 Oscillospiraceae bacterium | reverse complement strand
CTTGAGCATGTGCAGGGAGGAATAGCCGCTGCCGAAGTCGTCCATCTCCACGATGAAGCCCGCCTCGCGCAGCGAGCGCAGGATCTCAAAGCGGTTGGCCTGGTCTTCCATCATCACGGTCTCGGTGATCTCCAGGCGCAGCGCGCCGGGGGCCACGCCGTACTCCTGCACCAGCGCGCAAAGCTCCGCGCGCAGGTCCATGAAGTAAAAGTCCTTGGGCGAGATGTTGATGGAGATAAAAAGGTCGGTCCGCCCGGCGGCGGCCCAGCGCTGCAAAATGGCGCAGGCGCAGCGCCACATGTGCCGGTCGACGTCCGGGATGAGGCCGCTCTCCTCCAGGACGGGGATGAAGCGCACCGGGGGCAGCAGCCCGTGCTCCGGGTGGTTCCAGCGCACCAGCGCCTCGGCCCCGATGACCTTCCCCTCCCGGTCCACGATGGGCTGGAGGTAGGGGCAGATCTCGCCGGAGGCCAGCGCGTCGGGGAGCTGGGCGGTGATGGCCTGGTCCCACAGCACCTTCTCGCGCATGGCGTCGTCATACAGGACGATGTGGCGCTTATATTCCTGCTTGATGGTCTGCAGGGCGATGTGCGCCCGGTCGAACATCAGCGACAGCTCCAGCGTGCGGTCGGCGGCCTTGTACACGCCCTGGTGGATGACCACACGGTGGGTGATGCCGCCGCGCTTGATGAGAAATTCCGACATGTACCGCTCCGCCAGCTCCGCGTCGAACTCGTCCTCGGAAAAGCAGAAGCCGAAGGCGTCCCCGCCCAGGCGGCCATAGAGCGCCGTGGGCGGCATGCAGCGGCGGAAGTCCTCCGCCATCGTTTGCAGCGTGTAGTCGCCGAAGTCCCTGCCGAAGACGTCGTTCACCAGCTTGAAGTCGTTGATGTCCATGTACGCGATGTAAAATACGGCGTCCGGCTGCGCGTCCATGCGCTGACGGATGCGCTCATACAGGTATTCCTTGGTGTAAAGCCCCGTGAGCGGGTCGTGGCGGGCGATGTAGCGCTCATGCCGCAGCGCCTGCTCCTCGGCCGTGCGGTCTTTCAGCGACAGCACCGAGCCGAGCACGCGCGAGCGCGTGTCGTAGGCGGAGGATTTGCTCAGCAGATAGTACCGCTCCCCCAGCGCGCGCTGGCACTCCCATTCGCTGCGCTCCAGCTCCAGGTCGCCGAACATGGCCTCCAGCTTCTCCGGGAAGTGGGAAAAGCCGATGCCGCGCCCATCCACCAGGTCGATGCCGTGCTCGTCGGCCCAGAGGCACCTGCCGTTGTCGTCGAAGAAGTAAAGCCCGTCCGTCATGCCCGAGGCGAGGTTGGCCAGCAGATGGTCCAGCAGGCGGCGGGGCCGGTAGTGCAGCGAGAAATAGTACACCAGCACGCCGAAGATGCCGTAGGCGATGACGGTGCGCTTCACCGGCGTGCGGGAGAAGAGGTAGAAAATTTCCCACGCCCCGGTCGCAAGCAGCAGCGTGAAGATGATGGAATACTTCTCCGAATAGATGCGCGCCCCGCGCAGCATCTTCACCAGCAAAATCACCAGCACCACGGCCATGATGGCGTAGACCAGGCCGAGGTGGGCGGTGCGCCCGAAGTAGGACCGGGCGTTGAAGTACGGCGCGCCGTAGGCGGTCATCTCGTCCACGGCGAAGGCGTGGCCGAACCAGATGTTGCAGACAAACTGCACGATGTCCAGCGCGATGACGGCAATCAGGATGCGGTGCCACAGCTTGTTCCAGCGCAGACCGCAGTAGCCCATCGTGAAGTCCAGCAGGCAGTACATCGTGATGTCGATGCCCACGGCGTAGAGATAGCGCCCGACGAGCGAGAGCGTGCGCTGTGTGGCGACGATGATGAGCAGGTTGCCCAGCATGGGCAGGAGCAGCGCGTAGAGGAAGTTCGTCACCTTCGGGGCGATGTCCTCCCGGCTTTTGCGCGCAAAGCGGGCGCAAAGCGCCACCGCGACGGCGACGAGCAAAACGAGCGTCGCAATAACATTTCTCATAAAAAATTACCGAATCCCTTTCTGAAGCCCGGCGCATCTTGCGTTTCTCCGGGCGGGGCGGGTACTTATGGGCGGGGGGTCACTCCCGCTGGGCCTTCATGGCCTTTTTCTTCTCGTACATCTGCTGGTCGGCCCGCTGGAACACGCTTTCCATGCCGCTGTCCACGGCGGGGTCGAAAAGCGCATAGCCCATCGCGGCGGACACGCGCTCCCAGGGGTTGGGGACGGAGGCGAGGCGCTGCATCTCCTGCTCAAACTGTGCCTGCAGCGCGGCGATGTTGGCGTAGTCCTCATTTTCCAGGACGACCACGAACTCATCGCCCCCCACGCGGAACACGGGCGAGTGCTGGAACACGGTGCAGATGGCGCGGCTGAGCGTGCGCAGCGCGGCGTTGCCCTGCTCGTGCCCGTAGACGTCGTTGGTCTGCTTCAGGAGGTTCATGTCGATCATGGCGAGGCCCACCGCGGTCTTGCCCGCGCGCACGTCGCGCTCCAGCCGCTCCACCTCCAGGTCGTAGGCGCGCTTGTTGCGCAGCCGGGTCAGCGCGTCCACGTTCGCGGCGCGGTCCATCTCGTCGGCGCGCTCGCGCGTGGAGATGAGCGTCTGCGTGGTCTCCAGGATCTTGGAGATGTGGTCGTTGATGTTCTGCTCCATCTGCTTCATGGAGTTCGACAGCGCCTCGATCTCGTCGCCGGTGTGGATCTGGATCTGGGAGAAGTCGTGCCGGATGGCGGTGCCCCCGCCGCTCCAGTACTTCTCCGAGGTGTCGCTGAGCAGGTTGATCGGGCGGACGATGGTGCGGTCGATGAGCAATATGCTCGCCGCGATGGCCAGCACCGCCAGCGCCAGCAGGGCCAGCAGCGCCATCAGCAGGAAGTGGTTTCGCTGGGCCACGGCGTCGTTCATATTGATGTCCGCCCCGGCGAAGACCACCGGCTCGTCATCCAGGAACACCGCGGTGCCCGCGGCGACCACCCAGCCGTACTCCGGCGTGTTGGTCACGTCCGGGCGGATGCCCTGCGCCGGGTCGGCCACCGCGGCGCGGTCCACGTCGTACATCACCGCGTCAAAGCAGCCGGGCAGGCACTCCTCCTCCGAGGCGTCCACCAGGTAGACGGTGGAGCCGCTGGTCAGGTCAAAGCAGAGGAGGTAGACCGATTGCAGCGCGTTGGCGTCCTTGATGGTCTGCAGCTGGCTGCGCAGGATGCGGAAGTCCTCGCTTTCCTGGATGTCGCTGTAGCGGGCCAGGTATGCGTCAAATTCCGGGCTGCCCCAGTCCTCGGTGCTGACGCGCTCGTCCTCCGGCGTGGCGCGGAACACCTCCAGCACACGGTCGCGCACGGCGCGCACCCGCGCCGGGTCCACCGTCGCCGCCGCCGTGGCGGACAGCTGCTGCGAGCGGGTGATGTACTGCGTGCGGTTGAGGTTCGTCAGCCCCAGAAACAGAAAGAGGCCGGAGAGCAGTATGATGAGCACGATGATGGATACGATCAGAAAAATGAGCTTCTGTTTCAGCGAAAAGCGGCTTTTCAGCTTTGCCACCGCGTTCAACCTCCTGTCCGTGCGGCATGGTCAGTCTCATATTAAAATTAGTGTACCATACGCTTCGTCAGTTTGTAAACAATTTTTCAAGGGGGAGGCGCACCCAAACCAAAAAAGAAAACCGGCGGCCTATGGCCGCCGGTTTTTCTTTGGTCTTGAGCTTGTCAAAAAAGTCTTTTTGACAAGCTAATTGATTCAACCCGATGGGGCCTTGCCCCCTCGGACTCCCCTGCTGCTCAGTGATCGATACGCTGAAGCATAGTTTTTTGACAGTCTGAAACCAAAGATCACTCGTTTCACTCGTTGAAGCTCAGCACGGTGCCGAAGAAGGGCGCCTCGGAGTTGAAG